>JBCDID010000200.1:0-6903 GCA_038749355.1 Pseudomonadota bacterium
GCGCTGGCCGAGGCGCTGGCGGGAACAGAGGAAGCTTTCGCAGAGCGCATGACCCAGCGCGCAAAGGTGATCGGGCTGGACAATTCCGTCTTTGCCAACTCCACCGGCTGGCCGCATCCAAGTCACCGCATGAGCGTGCGTGACCTCGGCAAACTGACCGAGCGGCTGATCACCGAGTTCCCACAATACTACCCGATGTTCGCGGAGACGGAGTTCACCTGGGACGGCGTGACCCAGCAGAACCGCAACCCGCTGCTTTCACTCGGCGTAGGTGCGGACGGGTTAAAGACAGGCCATACTGAGGAGGCCGGCTATGGCCTTGCGGCATCGGCAGTGCGCGGCAAACGGCGCGTGGTGATGGTCGTCTCCGGCCTGAACTCCAAGGCCGAGCGGCGCCATGAGGCGGAGCGGCTGATCAACTGGGCTTTCCGCGCGTTCGAGACCCGTCAGCTCTACGCCAAGGGTGAAGGCTTGATCGACGCGCCGGTCTGGATCGGTTCGTCCGCGTCCGTGACGCTTGCGCCCGCGCGCGATGTGACGGTGACCGCGCCCTTTGGCGCGTTGGACCGTGCCGAGCTCGAGGTGCGCTATCCGGGCCCCGTGCCTGCCCCGATCGAGGAAGGCCAGGCAATAGGCGAGGTCGTGATCTCGGTGCCGGACATGCAGCCGGTGATCGTGCCTCTTGTTGCGAAGCACACCGTTACGGAAGGCGGGTTCCTGACCCGGGTGCAAGCGGCGGGTGAACTGCTGCTGAGGAGCGTGGACCCGCGCTGACCTCCCTTCTATAGATCGAATTTTCTGTAAATGTCCTGCGGCAACCGGCTATTCACTAGGAAACCGTTAACCGTCCGAGCGGGGAAAATGAAGGGAGGTGGGGAGGGGACTGTACGCTAAGATCAGTCGCCCCCTATTCCATGGGGACTTTCATCACTTTCGAGGGCATCGATGGGTCGGGTAAATCAACCCAGGCACGGCTGCTGGCTGACCGGCTGAAAGCCGATGGCCACGAGGTTGTGCTGACCCGCGAACCCGGTGGCTCGCCCGGAGCCGAGGAGATACGCCGTCTATTGGTGGAAGGGGAGCCGGGCCGCTGGTCCCCCGACACCGAGATGCTGCTCTTCACCGCCGCACGGCGCGACCACGTAGAACGAACTATTACACCCGCGCTTGGACGCGACGCTGTGGTCATCTCCGATCGTTATGTGGACTCGACCCGCGCCTATCAGGGCACAGGCCCCCTCCGCGCAACCGTCGACCTGTTGCATCAACAGATGATCGGATTAATGCCGGATTTTACTCTGATATTCGATCTGGATCCGGAGCAAGGTCTCGCCCGAGCTGGTGCTCGCGCAGGGCACGAGACCCGGTTTGAAGCAAAGGGCCTTGCCTTCCAGGCAGAACTCCGCGCGGCATTCCATGACATCGCACAAGCGGAACCCGACAGATGCCACATCGTCGACGCCTTCGGCACCGCCGAAGGAGTCGCGAACCGGGTGTGGGGCCTGGTCTCTGAAAGGCTCTCCTGATGGCCGACGCGGAGACCTATCCGGAAGCCGACCGCCTCGACGGTTTCCCCCATCCTCGGGAAACCCAGCATCTCTATGGGCAACATGGCGCGGAGCGGCTGTTCCTGGATGCCTGGCAGAGCGGGCGGATGCACCACGCCTGGCTCTTGCGCGGACCCAAAGGCGTCGGCAAGGCCACCCTGGCCTACCGGGCTGCGCGCGCAATGATCGCTGATCCGGGAGATGACGGACCAGGGCTCTTCGGCGATCCGACCCCGAAACCCGAGACGCTGGATGCGCCGGAAGACTGCGCGGTGCAGGCCCGCATCGAGGCGCAAGCTGAGCCCCGTCTTTTCGTCCTTCGCCGCCAATGGGACATCGATAAGAAGCGCCTGCAGACCCAGATCGCGGTCGAACACGTCCGCGCGCTCCGACGCTTCCTCCAGATGTCGGCTGCCGATGGCGGTTGGCGCGCGGTGATCGTCGACTCGGCGGATGAAATGAACCGCTCTTCGGCCAACGCCCTGCTGAAGTATCTTGAGGAGCCGCCTGCCCGCACGCTGTTCCTGCTGATCTCTCATGCACCTGCCGGGCTGCTACCCACGATCCGATCCCGTTGCAGGACACTGGACCTCGCACCCCTCATCGCGGAGGATCTGTCTCTGGCGCTTCAGCAAACTGGCGCCGAGCCGCCTTCGAACCCGATAGCGCTGGCTGAACTCTCCTCAGGCTCCGTCGGCGCCGCGCTGCAACTGACAGCGGAAGGTGGTCTGACCCTTTATGCTGGCCTCGTGAAGCTTATGGCAAATGGGCGTGTGGACCGACCGGGGCTCATGGCACTCTCCGGCACGGTCGGAGGGGCGGCCAATGCGGGCCAATACCGAGCCGTTCTGGAACTAACGCAGACGCTTTTAGCACGCCTTGCTCGCACGGGCGCCTTGCAAGCCTTGCCGCCCGAGGCCGCGCCCGGCGAACACGCGCTCATGTCCGCGGCCGCGCGCGACACGGCGCAGGCCCGGCTCTGGGCCGAGGCGCTCTCCAAGATCGCCGCGACCACCCGCCACGCGCTGGCCGTCAATCTTGACCCCCAGCAAACCGTGATAGATATGTTCCTCGAGATCGACGCCACCCTGGGCCGCGTGCGTGCGGTGGCTGCCTAGCGACCAGGGAACATCATGCCGCCATTGCTGGTCGACAGCCATTGCCATCTGGATTTCGAGAGCCTTCAGCCGGATCTGGACGATGTGATTTTGCGCGCGCGGGAGGCGGGCGTGACCCGCATGGTCACGATTTGCACGCGACTCCGGTCGGAACCAGCGGTGCGGGCATTGGCTGAGCGGTTCGACGGTCTGTTCTATGCCGCGGGCACCCATCCGATGAACGCGGCTGATGAGCCCATGGCGACGGTCGACGAACTAGTCGCACTGGCCGATCACCCGAAACTCGTTGGCATCGGCGAGAGCGGGCTCGACTATCACTACACAGGCGAGACGAAGGCCGTTCAGGCCGAGAGCCTCCGTATCCACATCGAGGCCGCGCGCCAGACCAAGCTGCCGCTGATCATCCACTCCCGCGATGCTGACGATGACATGGTACGCATCCTGGCCGAGGAACATGCGGCGGGCCCGTATACCTGTGTGATGCACTGCTTCTCCTCGTCCGCGACGCTGGGGCGGGCTGCGTTGGATCTCGGCTTCTACCTGTCCATGTCGGGGATCGCCGCTTTCCCCAAGTCGGGCGAGCTGCGGGAGATATTCGCCGCCGCCCCGCTGGACCGGATCCTCGTGGAGACCGACAGCCCCTATCTCGCGCCACCCCCGTATCGCGGCAAACGCTGTGAGCCCGCTTACACGGCTCATACGGCGGCCAAAGCTGCCGAGACAATGGGAGTGCCTTACGAGGAGTTCTGCGCTGCCACGACCGCAAACTTCGACCGGCTGTTCTGGAAGGCGGCATGACGGACACCCTGCGCATCACGGTGCTGGGCTGCGCGTCTTCGGGCGGCGTGCCACGTATCGGGGTGGACGGACCGAACTGGGGCGACTGCGATCCGGACAACCCGAAGAACCGACGGCGGCGCTGTGCGCTTCTGATCCAGCGTATCGGGGCAGGCGGCACGACGACAGTGCTGATGGACGCGGGACCAGACGTGCGTGAACAGCTGATTGACGCGCGCGCGGGCTGGCTGGATGCGGTGGTGCTGACCCATGACCATGCCGACCATGTGCACGGGATCGACGATCTGCGCATGGTGGTCTTCAATCGCCGCCAACGACTGCCCTGCTGGATGGATGCACGGACACAGGACACCATGGACCGGCGCTTCGGATATGTATTCGAGACCCCGCCGGGGTCCAGCTATCCGCCGATCATGGACCGGCACCGGATCGACGGGCCGGTCGTGATCGAGGGCGATGGCGGCACAGTGACCTGCGAGCCCTTCGAGGTGCCGCACGGCGACATCGATGCCCTCGGCTTTCGCATTGGCCCCGTCGTTTACACACCGGACATCTCGGATATGTCGGACGCCGCGTGGAAGGCCGTCGAAGACGCGGATTGCTGGATTCTGGATGCCCTGCGCTACCGCGAGCATCCGAGCCACGCGAACGTAGCAACGGCCATCAAATGGATCCGGCAGGCTGAGCCGCCGCGCGCATACCTGACCAACTTGCACGTGGATCTCGACTACGAGACCCTGGACACCCAGACTCCAGACCACGTGCACCCCGCCTATGACGGGCTGGTGTTGGAATACCCGGTTTGACCATCCTCACCACGCTGCTTTCCATCGTGGTGCCGGTTTTCCTGGTGGTGGGCGCGGGATACACGGCCGTCCGGTTCCGATACTTCCGGGAAGCGTTCGTGGACGCATTGGTCCAGTACGGGGTGAAGGTGGCCGTACCGGTCCTGTTGTTTCTGTCCATGACACGGATCGACCTCGCCGCATCGGTGAACGTGCGCGCCCTGGTCGCCTTCTTCGCGGCGGGCACAGTTTGCTTCTTGGGGGCTATGCTGCTGTCGCGGTTGCTTTGGAAGCGCCGCCCGGGTGAAAGCGTGGCAGTCGGCTTCTGCACGTTCTTCCCGAACGTCGTCATGCTGGGCATCCCCATTTCGGAACGCGCTTTCGGAGCGGAGGCCATGGGCGCCGTATTTGGGATCATCGCCTTCCATTCGATCTACAACTATTTCGTCGGGTTCATCGCCAGGGAAATGGTGCGCAAGGATCGCGCCGGGATCGTTGTCGCGCTGAGCCGCGCCTCCGTGGCTTCGTTCAAGAACCCTCTGATGATCGGGCTCGTGTCCGGGATGGCCTGGAACCTTGGCGGGGTCACGATCCCGGGCGTCGTGGAGGGAGCGTTGGACATGGTGGCGGCATCCGCCCTGCCGGTGGCGCTCTTCTCGCTGGGGGGCGTGTTGACTCGCTACAGCCTGAAGGCGGAGGCCGGTGAGGCGATGATGGTCTCGGCCTTCTCGCTCCTCGTCCATCCAGCGTTGGCCTGGATGCTGGCGGGACCGGTGTTGGGACTGGAACGTGAGTTCGTGCAGGCAGCGGTGATCCTTGCGGCCATGCCAGCCGGGATCAACGGGTACATCTTCGCGACCATGTACAATCGGGCGGTCGGAACGGCGGCGAGTGCGGCGCTGCTCGCGACCGCACTCTCCGTGCTGACGGTCACTGCCTGGCTGGCCTTCCTCGGCGTGGTCTACCAATAGGGTTTATCGCCAGTCTCGGGCCTACTCCGCCGCCTGCGCTGTGGGTGTCGAAGGGTCCCGGAACTTTGCGAGTAACACCGCTTGTTCCTCGGCCGCAGCCTCCGCGTTGGCCTCTTTCACATGCCCGAACCCGCGGATCTTCAGCGGCAGGCGCGCAATCTCCGCGGCGAGCGCGATGTTGCGGGCGTCCAGGCCTTCAATCAGTTCGTTGACGACTTTGGAATAGGCTTTGGGTGCGGCGCGCTCCGACCGGCGTTCGGCCGTGTATCCGAAGATATCCAGTGGCGTACCGCGCAGACCTTTCAGACTTGCCAACACTTTCAGGGCGCGAAACATCCACGGCCCGAACTTTGTTTTGACCGGTTTGCCGTCGGAATCCTTACGTCCGAAGATCGGGGGCGCCATGTGGAAACTGATGCTGCCAATATTGTCGAAGGCATCGTCCAGCTCGGCCTCCAAAGTCTGTACATGGAGCCGGGCAACCTCATACTCGTCCTTATAGGCCAGCAGCTTGAAGTACCCCTCGGCCACCGCCTCCGCGAACCCTTCCTGGCCGACCCTGCGCTCCGCCTGGATCGCATCATCCACCAGCCTGCGGTAGCGCTTTGCGAGACCGCGTCCCGTATGGCCTTTCAGATGCTCCTCACGCCGGGCGATCTTGGCGGGCAGGGTCTCAATGACCTCCGCAGGCGGGGTAAGATACTTCGCCAGACCGCCAGGGTCGGCCATGGCCCAGCGCCCGATCTCGAACGCCATGAGGTTGCCCTCGACCCCGGCACCATTCAGCTCGATGGCGCGTCGCAGCGCCTCCCGGGTCAGGGGCACAAGACCCGCCTGCCAGGACGCGCCCAGCAGGAGCACGTTCGAATAGATCGAGTCGCCTAGCATCTGCTCGGCCAGTGCATAGGCATCGACCATGTGCAGGGCGTCGGGCCCTATCTTGCGCTCCACCGCCAGCTTCATGGCATCCGCAGGCAGCGTGAAATCGGTGTCCCGGGTGAAGGCGCCGGTCGTGATCTCATGCGAATTGCAGACCATGCCGGTCCGCCCCCGGGTCATCAGCGAAAGCGCCTTCTGGCCGGAGGTCACAACGAGGTCGCCGCCGATGACAGAGTCCGCCTCACCGACGGAGATCCTCACTGCCGAGATATCCTCCGGTTTCGGCGCGATCCGGCAGTGAATGGCCACCGCGCCACCCTTTTGAGCAAGTCCCGCCATCTGCATCTCAGCGGCACCCTTGCCCTCGAGATGCGCCCCCATGGAGATTAGTGCACCCACTGTGACCACCCCCGTGCCGCCAACCCCGGTCACCAGCACGTTGTAAGGCCGGTCGATAAGGCAGAGATGCGGCTCCGGAAGGTCGGGTAGATCGAACGAGGCGGCAGCCTTCTTCTTGGGCTCGGCTCCCTCCACCGTTACGAAGGACGGGCAGAAGCCCTTGAGGCAGGAGAAATCCTTGTTGCAGGCCGATTGATCGATCATGCGCTTGCGGCCCAGCGGCGTTTCCTTGGGCAGGATCGCCACGCAGTTCGAGGCCATGCCGCAGTCACCACAGCCCTCGCAGACGTTGGGATTGATGAAGACGCGCTCGGACGGGTTGGGGAACTTACCACGTTTGCGGCGGCGGCGTTTCTCGGCGGCACAGGTCTGCACGTAGATAAGCGCGGTGACGCCCTCAATCTCC
>JBCDID010000201.1:0-6903 GCA_038749355.1 Pseudomonadota bacterium
CCCGAAAATGCCTTCCCCGCCCGGCAGATCCGCCTCGCCGACAAAGGCCGTGAGATGCTCGGCCGAGATCCCAGGGGTCGCGTAGTAGGCCGCGATCTTTTCAATCCGCCCGAGGCGCAACCCGGCCTCCTCCTCAGCCTCACGCCGCGCAGTTGCCTCCGCGTCGCCATCCTGATCGATCCGGCCAGCAATGGCTTCGATCGCCCAGGGGCAGGCATCTCCACGCGCCAGCATGGGCGCACGGAACTGCTCGATCAGCAGGACACGATCGCGCACCGGGTCATAGGGCAGAACCGTCACGGCATCACCGGAGGTGACAGCAGTCCGCAACACCTCAGACGACCACCTGCCATCGAAGCGGCGGTGGCGGAGCCGGTGTTCCTCAATGGCGAAGTAGCGCGTGTACGGGCGGGTGATGCCGAGATGATCAACATCTTCAGGACCACGCGCCCGCCGCAAATGCCCCATCACAGGGGTTTCCGCCTTTGCCTGCGCACGCATCCGGGCGCGGATCATGATGCCATGCCAGATCGTGTCGACATCCTCTACTGCGACGAGACCGAAATGCGCCATCAACTCGGCCGCGGCCTCCAGCGCCACCGCCCTGTCATCGCGGATCCAGGCGTCGTAGTCCCAGAGGATATCGCGCTCCTTGCCATCCAGTTTGTCCCCAGCGGCGAAATAGGCGGCATCGACATGGCCTGCGGTGGTCTGGACACTGATCGGGGCCAATCCGTATTCAGCTTCTTCGAAATACTCCAACCTTGCGATATCGGCGGTCGTAAGGTTGCGGGCGACGACACCCACCGCCAGTCCGTCCGGGCGTTCGGCGAGATAGGGATAGGCCTCATGTCCCAGCGCCAATGCGATATATCCGGGTGCTGTGGCAGGCACGACATCTGCATCCGCCACAGCGCGCCCCAGCACCACCTCGAGCAACGCCTTGTCCCGTAGCGATCCAAAGAAGAAAAGTGTCCGCATGGCAGGCCCCTTGCGCGAAATTCGCCGCCCCCTTACTGGGTTTTTGCTGCCACGGAAACCGGATTCGGCGCGATGGTTGCGAGTTTCGGTTTTCCACAGAGCGGTGGGCAGTTCCTGTGCGCACCCTCGTCAGGGATGGGTCTTTGCGCTACCTTCCCAATTGTGTGATCCAATCGGAGGGCTGGATCGTACAACCAACAAAACCGAGAGATTTTCGAGCGCAACGCAAATGACAACGCACACAGCACCAGACGAGCTTCTGGCGGATTACGCATCCGGGGTCGCGACCCCGGGCGTTTCCCTGCTCGTCTCAGCCCATCTGTCGCAAGTGCCTGACAGCCAGACCCGAGTGGAAGCCCTGGAAACCATGGCCGGGGCAATCTTCATGGATCAGCCAGCCGAGGACATGGGCGCGAGTGCGCTCGACGATGTCATGGCGATGCTGGACGAAGACACGCCCGTAGCGCCCGCAAACGCCCAGCGTGCAGCGGGACCATTGCCGTCATGCGTGATCAACGCGGTTGGCGAGGACTTTGACAAGATCTCGTGGAAGTTCCTTCTGCCCGGTGTGTCGGCCGTGGAACTCGACGGGTTCGAAGGCGAGAAGGTTACGCTGCTGCGCGCCAAGCCTGGAGCGCGCATCCCTCAGCACACGCATGAGGGAGCCGAGCTAACGCTGGTTCTGCAAGGGTGCCTGTCGGATGGCGGGATCGAATACCGTCGCGGCGACATCGCAGTGAACGACGAGCATGACGATCACCAGCCGCACATTACGGGTGACGAGATCTGTTACTGCCTGACCGTGCAGGAAGGCCCTGTCAGGTTCACCGGAAGGTTCTCCAGAGTCCTCAACTATTTGGGCGAATAAACTCATGAAACGTCGGGCTTTTCTGGCTGGTTGCGCGGCAACCGGGCTCTTTTCGCCTGCCTTGGCAGCAGGGAAGGCATCGCGGAGGTTCACAGTTCTGCGCGCGGGCGACCCAATGGGAGAGCACGTGCTGGATGCGGTTCAGACAGCCGACGGCTTCGAGATCGCCATCGACATCATGCTGAAGGTCAAGGTGCTCGGCATCACGGCCTACCGATACGAAATGACGAACCGCGAGGTGTGGAAGGGCGGGCGGCTCGTGTCGCTGAACACCAAGGTCAACGATGACGGGACCAAGGATTTCGCTACTGCCAGTCAAGCGGGCGACCAGCTCGACATCAAAGGCTCACGGTTCACGGGACAGGTTGCCGGCGAGGCCGTCACCACCACCTACTACACCACGAAGTTCATCGAGCGGCGTCCTTGGATCTCGACCCAAAGCGGCGCACCTCTGGATATCAGCATCAAGCCCGAGGGACGCGCCAAGTGGTGGCAGGTCACCGGCGAGCTGGAGACCAAACTCGGCTACGATGCCGCTGGCGAGTGGGTGAATTGCGAGTTCGATGCGGGTGGCGAGCCCGGCGTCTACGAGGTGGCAGCGCAATCCGGGACAATTGCTGAGCTCTGGGCCGCCGCTTGAGCGTCTTTCAAAAAGTCATGCGCCCGGGCGACGGATCGGCCTGGGTCACTGGCGCGTCTGCGGGCATCGGGCGCGCCGTCGCATTGGACATGGCCGCGCGCGGCTGGCGGGTTTACGCGACTGCTCGAGGCGCGGAGAAGCTGGAAAGCCTTGTCGCTGACGCCGCTGGCTCCAAGGGCGAGATCATCGGAGTGCCCGGCGACGTCACAAGCCTCGATGACATGCAGGAAGCCATGGCGCGGATCACCGCAGACGGGCCACTGGCGCTGGCGGTGTTCAATGCCGGTATCTACAAGCCCATGCGGGCGCAGAACTTCTCGGCAAGCGAGGCGCGGCAGACGTTCGACGTGAACCTCACAGGCGTCGCCAATGGGCTGGAGCCAGTGCTGGAACACATGATCAATCGCGCGGACGGGCACATCGCGTTGGTCGCATCTGTGGCCGGATACCGTGGATTGCCCAATGCGGCCGCCTATTCCGCGACCAAGGCCGGGCTGATCGCGATGGCGGAGGCGCTGGCTATGGATCTCGTGGATCTCGGCGTCCGTATCTCGGTGATCAATCCCGGGTTCGTCGAGACCGAGGCCACTTCCGTGAATGATTTCGAGATGCCGATGCTGCTGCAACCGGACGAAGCCGCGCGTCGGATTGTGGAAGGGTTGAGCAAACCGGGTTTTGAAATCCGCTTTCCCTGGCAGTTTGCGGCGCTCCTTCGCCTGATCGGCTTGCTCCCGAACCGGGCCTATATCTGGACGGTGCGCAAGGCGCTCGGCTGGGACAAGATGGACTAGCGAAAGGCCTCGCGAGCGGCACCAACCTCGAGATCGCGCTGTTCCAGCGGGAAGCGCCACATCAGCACCACTGCAATCAGTTTCAGCACAATCGGCACGCCTGCATAAAGGATCGATAGCGTCCAGAGCGCCGTCTCAGAGTTAACGCCTCCCGCCTCGAACCCCACAAGCCCGAGCACGATCAGCGCGATGCCGGAAGACAATGCCAGCGCGGCCTTCGTCACTACTTGCCAGATCGCGAAGAAGAGGCCAGCCCGCGCAGCACCGGTGCGCTGCGTGTCCAGTTCCACGACGTCGGCCTGTATCGCGGGCGGCAGCGCCAGATCGGCCCCAAACGCCAGCCCTGTTAGAACCGAGATGATCAGAAACGCGGTCACATCCCCTTCTGTCAGTGTGAGCGCCCAGCCGAAGATCAGACAGGCCCAGAGCATGGCCAGACCCCAGGCGCGGTGCTTTGAGATCCGGCTTGCGAGCCAGCTCCAGAACGGCACTCCCAGAATTGCCGCTAGGAAGTAGCTGAGCAGGCAGGCAGCCGCCACCGGTAGAGGCTCACCGCCCAGCACGAAATCGCGTCCCTCTCCCCCGAGCCGGTCGGCCACAAAGAACAGGAACAGTGTCACAGGCACCCCGTTCGCAGCCCCGTTGAAGAACCACGCCGCCAGCAACCGTCGAAACGGCGCATTGGCCTTCAGAGCCTCTAGCCCCGCGCGGAAGTTCAGCCGTTTGGGCGCCTGCGTCAGTCGATCCGGCACCGCTATTGCCGCGAGAAGCACACCCAATGGCAATGCCACAAGCACACATAGCGCCAGGGCACGAAGGCCGTCCCCGCCTTCGCCCGCCTGAAAGTACAGCACCGTGGCGGCAAGCGTGCCGACCAGCACCACGCTCTCTCGCCAAGCGGTGACGCGTGTTCGGTCGTGATAGCCTGGTGCAAGTTCCGCGCCCCAAGCGGCGTAAGGTGTCTGCGCCATGGTCCAGCCGAGAGTGACCACAAAGAGCCATAATACCGCGTGCCCGAGACCTGCACCCTCCGGCGGCACGAACGCCTGCCAGCAGGCGTAGAGGATGACCGGTACTGACAAAACCAGCCAGACTCGCCTGCGCCCCAACCGCACTGGCGTCCGGTCCGACAGCCAGCCCATCACCGGATCGCTGACCGCATCGAAGAGCCGGATTGCGATCCACGCCGCACCAAGAGCGGCCACGTTCACCCCACGCTCCGCCACGTAGAACGGCGTCACATAACTGAACAGCGGCAGATATAGGACTGCCAACGCAAAGGCTGGAAAGGCATAGGCGGCGAGGGTGAACCGGGAGAGTTTCATGCCCGGGGAGGTGGCCCCCTCAAGCCATGCGTCAAGCGCCGATCAAGGGGTCGAACGCGGCTTCGGCTTGCCCTGCCGCAATCTGACGAGAAGCCAGTGTAGGATCTCGGTCACCACACCCACCACAGCTGTCGCGCCCAACGACACGATGAGCAATTGCAGGTTGGTCAATTGATCAAGCAAGGGCTCCACCGCTTCGCCGAACAGTGTCAGGAAGTTCTCGAAACTCTTCACGACTCCGGATCGAAGGCCACGAACCAGCTCAACACACATATGGATCGTGCCCGCCAGAAAGATCGCTAGGACACCGGCCCAAACTCCGTTCGCAAAGGCGACGATTACCCCCCAGCCCTGACGGACTGCCAGATTGAAGTAACCAACTGCGAGAGCAGACAGGAGAGAATAAATGGCGAGTTCGGGGAGCTCCTGGATCATCTGCAGGGCCTCAGGACGTGACAGAGACCAGTTCACTGCCCATGCGAGCAGAAACGCACAGATGATGCGGAAGACGATCATGTTACAGCCCGACTCTCTACTTTCGCCCGAACAGACCCTCACGAGTGCCCGGACGTGCCCCCCACGTCAAAATGCAACCTTATGCGGGTCGGCGCAAGGCCAATTGAGTGACATCGGTTGTGCGCCCTGCAAAACAGGCTGCGCAACTCGTGAGGTAGAAGTTCCACATACGCCGGAACCTATCGTCAAAGCCGAGTGCCGAGATCTCGTCCCACCGAGCATTGAAATCCCTGTACCACTCGCGAAGCGTTCGCGAGTAGCTGTCCCCGAACTCCAGCGATCCCGCGAACTCGAGACCGGCCTCCTCCGCACGGGTGCGCGCAAGGCTTGGTGGTGCAAGCATGCCGCCAGGAAAAATGTACTTCTGGATGAAGTCACCACCCCGCCGATACCTCGCAAACAGCTTCTCGGCGATGGTGATCATCTGGATTGAGGCCAGTCCACCGGGCTTCAGCCGATCCCGAACGGTGCTAAAATAGGCAGGCCAGTACTTCTCACCTACAGCCTCGAACATCTCGATCGAAGCGATGCCGTCATAGGTGCCCCGTTCGTCGCGATAGTCCCGCATCACGATGTCCGCGCTTTCGGCAACCCCCGCCTCGAACAGGCGCCGCTTTGCGAAATCGTGCTGTTCACGCGAAAGTGTCAGCCCGGTCACCCGCGCGCCGCGTTCCTTTATCGCGTATTCAGCAAAGCCACCCCAGCCGCAACCAATCTCCAAAACGTGATCACCCGGCTTGACCCCCATGCGGTCGCAGATCGACGCATACTTGTTCTGCTGCGCCTGCACCAATGTCTCGCCCTGTCCCGAATAGAGCGCCGAGGAGTAGGTCATGGTCTCGTCCAACCAAAGACCGTAGAAGTCGTTCCCGAGGTCATAGTGATGCGAGATGTTCTTCCGCGAGCCGCGCTTGGAGTTGGACCTGAGCCAATGGCGGAACCGCTCCAACGCACGCACGATCCCGGCCCCCGGCAGACCGTTCGAGATCGCGTCATTGTTGATCAGGGCGACATCGAGCAATGACTGAAGATCGGGACTGTCCCACCAACCATCCATATAGGCCTCGGCAAAGCCCAGATCGCCATCGCGCACGATCCGCCCGAAAAGCTGAGGGTTGTGGACGTCGAAGTGGCCTTCAGGCCCTGCTCCCTGCCCTTCGGCGCGAAAGGTCCGCCCGTCCGGCAAGGTGAACGACATCGCGCCCACCTCGATCTTCTGCAACACCCCGAAGACCGTCTCACACCATCGTGGCAGAGCGCCTTCCCCATCCATCGTGATTGCGGTCATGCCGCCCCGTTCCGTTACTCTCTTCCCCGACAGGAACCCTAATCGGAAATTGTCTTGGGATTCCAGCCCAATATGCCCTTAATCCTCTGAACGAGCGTCGGTGGCGTGACGTCCGGGTCGGGATAGGGCCCCTGATAGGCGTGGAAGCGCGCGCCCTTGATGGCGAGCCGCAAGGCTTCCCAATGGATCGCCGCGAAGACCTTGATCGTCATCAGCGGGTGGCTTGCCCAGGCGCGGGCAAGGCTGGCATCCGTCAGCGGGCGGCGTATGCCGTTCTGCGTGGCGATCAGCCAGGGTCCGGATCCGTCATGCTGACGGATCTTCAGCGACAGCCGCTCACCCGGCGCGCGGATGGTGAACCGGTACGTCTGGCGCATCCCGAGGAAGGGAGAGACATAAAAGCCCTTGTTGACCTCGTGACGAATGGTGCCGTGCGCGTCCGGCAGTGCATTCACCACGTAGGGGTGTTGATCCCCGAAGGTGTTCTTGACCTC
>JBCDID010000202.1:0-6877 GCA_038749355.1 Pseudomonadota bacterium
AGCGCAATCGCCTCCTCGGTCGTCATCTGGTCGTTTTGTTTCGGCACCAGACCCTCCCCGACTTTAGACGATCCGTTGCAGCATCCGCGCGATCCGGCGTTTGAAGTCCGTGATGGGTGGGTCGAACAGGAAGGCCCCATTGCGTTTGGGCTGGTAGAATACCGACTTGAGATGGCTGAACGTGTCGAAGCCGCGCTGCCCGCGATAAGCACCCATACCGGATTCGCCGACACCGCCGAAGGGTAGAGCGGCGGCGTGGAAGCAGGTCTCGTTAACGCCGGCGCCGCCGGAAAGAGATTTCTCCATCCAGGCGTCGCGTTCCTCCCGACTATCAGTGAAGATGTAGAGTGCCAGCGGCGCGGGGCGGGCGGCGACGTAAGCCATGGCCTCGGCGCGGCTGTCGTAAGGCACGATTGGCAGGAGAGGACCGAAGATCTCCTCTTGCATCACTGTCAGCCCTGGATCGGGATCGAGGATCAGTGCAGGCGCAAACTGGCGACGCGCAGGGTCGATCGCGAGGTCATCCAAGCGAATGATCTGCGTGCCGGCGTCCTCTGCCTCGGCCAGCATGGATTGCAACCGCGCGAAATGGCGCTCGGAGATCAGGCCCGTGTAGTCGCGCCCGGCACTCTCGGCTGGGTAGAGCTTGCGCATCGCCCCTGCGAGCATCTCGGCGAAGTCCGCCATCAGCGCGCGCGGCACTAGCACATAGTCGGGCGCAACACAGGTCTGGCCACCATTCGCCGTCTTGCCAAGCGCGATGCGCTGAGATGAATAGGCGAGATCGGCGCTTTCGCCGACAATGGTCGGGGACTTGCCTCCAAGCTCCAGCGTCACGGGTGTCAGGTTGCGCGCGGCCGCCTCGGCGACCATGCGCCCGACCTTGGTCGAACCGGTGAACATCAGGTGATCGAACGGGAGCGCAGAGAACGCTACCGCCACATCCGGCCCACCCGTAACAACAGTCACCTCCAGCGGGTCGAAGGCCTCGGCGATCATACGCGCCATGCGGTCGGAGGTGCGGGGACTGAGCTCCGAGGGTTTCATCATCGCGCGGTTACCCGCCGCCAGCGCCGCTGCCAGCGGACCGATGGCCAGATGCACCGGGTAGTTCCAGGGCGCAATGATGCCCGCAACGCCCTTGGGCTGGGGCAGGACCCGGCCGCGTGCAGGCAGGAAGTGCTTGGGCACGCCCACGCGGCGCGGCTTCATCCAGCGTTTGAGGCTTTTGCGGTTCTCGCGGATCTCGCCCAGCGTCATGGTGATGTCGGCGAGGTCCGCCTCGAACGCGCTTCGGTGGCAGAAGTCCGCCTGCATCGCAGCGATCAACTCGTCCTTTGCGCCGAGCAGCGCGCGTTCAAGTCGTCGCAGCCGATCAATCCGGACCTCGGCGGAGGGCACGGGGTCGGCCTTGTGTGCGGACTGCATGGCGCTCAGGTGCTCGGACATGACCGCGACGGTCGCTTGGTCTGCTTCCAGGTCCTTCATGTCTGCTCCCTTTCTGCCGGGCCTAGTGGGCGCGGCGATCTTCGCGGATCATGTCCGCGGCCTTCTCTGCGATCATGATCGTCGGCGCGTTGGTATTGCCGCTGATGAGACGCGGCATGATCGAAGCGTCGACCACGCGCAATCCCTCGATCCCGCGCACACGCAGGCGCGAATCCACGACGGCCTCTTCGTCCGAGCCCATGCGGCACGAGCCCACGGGGTGGTAGACCGTATCAGCCTCGTTGCGGATCGCCTCGGCGAACTCCTGCTCGCTGGTGACGTGCCCCATCGTCAGGTCCTTGGTGATGTTGGCACCCATGGGCGAGGCAGCCATGATCTCTTGTGTCTTCTTCACTCCCGCCGTCAGCAGGTGCATATCCCGCTCATCATCCAGAAACTTCGGGTCAATCACGGGCTGCACATGCGGATCGGCTGAGGCAAGCGTCACCGACCCCCGGCTTTCCGGGCGCAGAACACAGGTATGGACAGAGATGCCGTTCCCCGGAACCAGCTTGCGCGCATGATCCTGGATGCAGCCTACCGCGAAGTGGAGCTGGATATCGGGCCAGTCCGGCGCGCTTTCGATCGAGAAGAATGCTCCTGACTCTGCAACATTGCTGCTCCAAAACCCGTGCCCGCGACGTCGGTAAATTGGGATGTCGCGCGCCGTGCGCCAGAGTGTGCGGAAGGTAACGCCCAACACATCGGCCCGGTTGACCTTGTAGCCCAGCGTGAGGTCAATATGGTCCTGCAGGTTCCGGCCCACATTGGTGCGGTCGGCAGCGACCTCGATGCCGTGACGCTGAAGTTCCGCTCCGGGGCCGATGCCGGACAGCATCAAGAGCTGAGGCGACTGGAATGCGCCTGCGCTCAGGATCACTTCGTCGCGCGCGCGTAACGTGTGTATCTGACCGCTCTGGCGATACTGCACGCCCGTCGCGCGACCCTCCTTTGTCAGGATCTTCTCCGCATGGGCCTTGGTGATGACCTTGAGGTTCGACCGATTGAGGTTCGGGTGAAGATAGGCCGCTGCGGCCGAGCACCGTTGACCGCGCCGCTCGTTGTGGAACTGCGTGACCTGATAATAGCCGGCACCTTCCTGATGCGTTCCATTGAAGTCCTGCGTACGACGCACCTGCATGGACTCACAGGCTTCGATAAAGTCTTCGTTGATGGCGTACGGCGCGGGCAAGTCCGAGACATGCAGCGGACCCTCCGCTCCGTGTAGGTCGTCCGCGCCACGCATGTTCCGCTCGGCCCGTTTGAATATCGGCAAGACGTCTTGCCAGCCCCAGCCCTCACAGCCGAGATCCACCCACTGATCGTAGTCCCTGGGGTTCCCTCGGATGTAGATCATCGCGTTGATGGCCGAGGAGCCACCCAGGCCCTTGCCACGCGGCTGATAGCCGGTGCGGCCGTTCAGTCCGGGCTGGGGCACGGTCTCGAATCCCCAGTTCAGATTGGTCAGTCGTCCGCCATGTACTGCCGCGATGACCAGCCCGGGGACACGCACGAACAACGACTTTCCGTGCCCACCTGCCTCCAGGAGGCAAACCGAGACCTCTGGATCCTCAGAGAGCCGGGAGGCCAGCGTGGCCCCCGCCGATCCACCACCGACTATGACATAGTCGAACTCCATCACATATCCCTCCACAGCAGCCACAGTTACGCAAGTCGGCAGGCTTCACGGCCGGGGGGGTATCACGGACTTCGTCAGAGAAGTAAGCCTCCATCGGCGAGTGCGGCAATCTCGTCCCCAGCGAGCCACTCTTCCTCGAGCACCGATGCTCCGTCGGCAACAGCCGCTGTGGGTGCGCTGGGTGTTACCGGTGTATTCCGACTAAAGCGCGGCGCTGGAGCTGGGCGCGATGTATCCTCGATATTGCGGTAGATCCTGTGTGCGGCCATGTGCGGATGCAGGGATGCTTCGCTGAGCATGAGCGCCGGCGTGACGCAGGCATCGGAGCCCTTGAAGATTTCGGCCCAATCGTCCCGTGCGCGGGTTTTCAGATGCGCCGCATAGCGGGCGTGCAGTGTATGGATGATCCCGCGCTTGGCAGCGACACCGTTGACTCATTCCGGCATCGACCACTTGACCCTTGCCGGAGCGCGCACGTTCCAAAAGCGCCGCAAGCACACCAAAAACCAGGAACATCGCACCACCGCCGAAGCCCGCTACATAGTTGAGCGGAGGCTTGCCGGGCGTCACGAACAAGTTGAGCGCGCCGGTGAGCGCCAGGTAAGTCAGATCATGCCCCGCGGTTTCGGCCAATGGCCCGTCCTGCCCACAGCCGGTTATCCGCCAACCCCGTCATCATGTAGGTGAAGCCCTTCATGGGGTCGGCCAGAACGTTCTCCTTGGGGATCTTCACCTGTTCGAAGAACAGCTCGGCGGTGTCCCGCGAATGCAGGCCCAATTTCTTCAGCCACCGTCCGCGCTTAAAGCCCTCCATGTCGTCCTCGACGATAAAGAGGCCCATAGCGTGGGGGTTCTCGGGATGCGTCCAGGCGGCCACCTGCACCGCGTCCGAGATGATGCGGTGCGATATGTAGGACTTGTTGAGGTGTAGGTCTTGAACCCGTTCAGCGGCCAGTGATCGCACTTGTCCTCGGCCTGCGTACGGATGCCCGCCGCGTCAGAACTGGTGCCGGGTTCGGTGACAGCAATGGCCAGGATCTTCTAACCCGCGACTATACAACGTTCTGCACCAGCCAGCGGTAGGCGGCCTTCCAGACCGCCATGAGCTCCGGTTTGCGCTGCCAGCGGCGACGCAGCCACTCCGGGAAGCGGATTTTCGAGACCGCGGTCACCCATTGCGGTGTGCGCTGAAAGACAGTGACCTCGTTGCCGAGGTTGATCTGTTCCAGGACTACCTGATGTCCGGTTGAACCGGTACCGATCACGCCGATCCTCTTGCCGGTCAGATCCACATCATGACGCCATTCCGCCCTTTGCCATTGCGCGCCGGCGAAGCTGTCCATGCCGTCGACTTCGAGCCATTTCGGACAGTGCAGGATACCTGCGGCAGAGATCACGAGGTCGAAGCCCCGGTCGAGGCCCCTATCCGTCTTCTCCCGCCAACGGCCATCCACGTCCAGCCCGCAGGAGGTCACCGTTTCGTTGAACCGCGTTGCCGCCGTAACCCCGTACTTCTCGCCAACAAGCTCCGTCTACTCCTGCAATTCACCGCCGTGCGCCAGATGGTGCGTCCAAGCGTAGGGCGCCAACAAACAGCATTTTTGCGGGGCCGGGATGTTGCAAGCGATGCCGGGATAGGTGTTCTCGCGCGATGTCCCGCCGACCCGGAAAGTTGGTGGTCAGCAATAGCGATGGTAGACTTTCATGTACGGTCTCTTTGAGCAGGAGCCGCAGAACAAGGGGGGCTCAATGAGACGATCCAGGAAGACTTCGGTCGCCATCGATCCGGCTGCTCTGGCCGCAGCACAGAAACATGTTTCAGCGGTGCGGGCAAAACTCCAGGCGGAGAGGCGTCGGAGGCTTGGCTCTATCGCAGCCAAAATTGATCGGCTGCAGACCCTTGCAAGGGCCCGACGGAAAGAGGCAGCGGATCGCCGGCGTCAACTGGGCAAAGCGATTGCGACAGCTCGAAAGCAGACGGCTGAGGATGCCAGGCTTTCCAAGAAAATGCAGGAAAGCCGAAAGCTCCTCGGCGAAGAATGCGGGGATCGCCCTCTTCGGATCTTTGTCGAATGCACCAAGGCCGAGAAGCTGAAGGCTGTAACGGCTGCCGCCGTGAAGGCATTGAGTCTAGGAGGGCGCGCTAAGGAGCCGGAGGTCGCCTACCTCTATCCGCGGCTGGTCAAGAAACACCGCGACCTCAGACGGTTCATGATCGTCGAGGTCCACGTGAACCGGCGCCGCGGCATCGCAATCGGGCCACGCATCTCGGATGCCATCCGCCGTACGGGGATGTTCCTGTCAGTCAGGATCGAGGGGCTGCGCAGTGGCGTCGCCAGCGGACCTCCCACGACGGGTACCGGTCCGAACTACGATTTCGCGCGTCCCGACAGGCACGACTGGCATCTCACGAATCCCGAGAACGCGTTCCTCGACTTCAACCTCGCAGATGGCCGCGACTATATCGGTGCAATCGACGCCTATGGCGCATGGGACGTGCTGGGTGTTGACCGGGACAGCGACGGCACCGGTGCAGGCGCAGGTATTGTCATCGGGCATCCGGACACGGGCTACCTGCCGCACGAGGACTATCCGGAAAGTCGGGTCGACACGGTACGGGCTTATGACGCGTTCCTGAACGCCTCAGCAGCACTTGCGGAATTTGAAGGTCTCGAAGGGATCGGCAGGCACCCGCTGCAACCGAACATGCTCCCCTATCTGCAGCAGCACGGGACCATGACAGCCTCGGCCATCGTAGCGCCCAACACCCGCTCGGACAGGCCGGAGCAGGAATTGACCGGGGTCGCGCCGGGGGCAACAATCCTGCCGCTGCGCTGTGTGGAAACTGTCGTCCTGGCAGGTGACCTCGAGATCATCCGGGCCATCGAGTTTGCGATCTTCATGGGTGTGGACGTGATCTCGATCTCGCTGGGCGGATCGCCCAATCCGGGGCTTCTGGCGGCGCTCCAGACAGCCATCGCGAACGGGATCATCGTGGTCGCCGCAGCCGGTCAACCGCAGGGCTTTCCGCTGCCCAACCAAGTGGTCGCCCCCGCTGCGTGGCCGGATGTCATCGCCGTCGGCGGATCCATCGGCGGGCGCGCGTGGTTCGGAGCGTTCAGCGGGCCGGAGGTCGACTTCTGTGCACCAGCCGTGCAGGTCCGCCGCGCGGCCTTCGAGAATGACGGCACCGAGACCGAGGGCAGCGGCAGAGGCACCTCTTTTGCAACAGCTTTGACGGCGGGCGCCGCAGCGCTCTGGCTCCAGCATCATGGCGGGCGAGCAGCGGTGGAAGCCGCTGTCCCCGGCGTCTCAGTACAGGAGGTATTCCGCCATCTGGCGCGCGAAACCGCGTACATTCCCTCCAGTCTGCAAGCCACCGATACCGACCCAATCTGGCCTGCCGGGTTCGGTACCGGCATCCTGAATGTCTGCCAATTGCTGAAAGCAGACCTGCCAGCACCTGGAGATGTGGCCGGGGCAAGGCGTTTCATGCCGCCGAACGTCTATGTGTCTGGAAGCGGGATCGCCTTGCTCGACCTCAATGGACGCCCGGTGTTGGACGGGATCATCATGCTGCAGAACGCGCCCATGGCCATCGGAACCGCAGTCGTAGGGGCCGGGCGGGTGATTGGCGACCTCATCTCGGATCTGACGGCAGGAACCAGCGTTGCTGCCAATGCGGTTGCCACCACCTGGCTCGGCGCAGTTGGTTCTGTCCGCTCCATCGGGGAGGCGGCGGTCGCGGCA
>JBCDID010000203.1:0-6819 GCA_038749355.1 Pseudomonadota bacterium
GACGTGGTGGTCATGGCCAACACGGTGCACGGCTACATGTCACAGTCCGACAAGGGCGAGATGGTCGTTGGCGGCGGCACCGACGGGCACAACGCCTATACCCAGCGCGGGTCGTTTCACCATATCGAAGAAACCGTGCGTGCGCTGAAAGAGACGTTCCCCGTGATTGGCCGCCTCAAGATGCTGCGCCAGTGGGGCGGGATCGTGGACATGACGGGCGACCGCTCGCCGATCATTTCGAAAACACCGGTCGAGGGCGTGTTCATCAACTGCGGCTGGGGCACCGGCGGGTTCAAGGCCATCCCGGGGTCCGGCTGGGCGACGGCCGAACTGGTCGCCAATGGCGGCGGAGCGATGGCGGACCCGTTCAGTCTGGACCGCTTCCGCGAGGGCCGGATGATTGACGAGTCAGTCGCGGCTGCTGTGGCGCACTAGCTCTTCGGGTTCGAGGCGAGACTTGATGTAAATGCTCCACTGAGTGGCACTTCCTATCTCGTGAGGTGTGTCAGTGGGGCCAATGCTGGCGCTGTCCGGCTCACCCCGTACCTTAAAACACTCGACCAGAAGCCAAGCGACGGCTGCTAGCGCGAGAAACATCGCCAGCCGTTGTCCCAAAGTGAATTCGAGAAGAAACTCAGTCATTTCCCTCAGTGTCTCTGCAAGTAACTGCTCCGATCCGAACTGTGATCGGTTGCAAACTGTTGTCCGGTGTTTCTACTTCAGAGCTGGAGTTTGCGGTGCAGGTGGTCAAGCCTTCCAAACGCCTGCGCTTGATTCATCCCACCCTCGCAGGCTCGCGCGTTCGCGGAGTACTAGCAGCCTCCGTTACTTATGTTTGCTCCGCGAGCGGCTTCGCCTTCCATACCGCCACTACGTATACGCGCCGCGTCGTCATGCCCGCCACCACGATACACATTCGAGTGTTCGGGAGGCGGTGCGGCCCTCAGCTTTCGGCGCTGTTCAAACTGCCACCAAACGACAAACACCACCGCGGCGACGGCGACGGCTCCGGTAATAATCCAGCCAGTATCCATCTTAGAAAGGTGGGGACTGGGCGCGCCCGCTGCAACCCGCCGATTTATGGTTAATTCTTTGGCTGAAACGAAGAATACCCAGAACTCTTCGTTTTGACCGAACAATCAGCCTGCCTCAGAGCACATGCGACGACCCTGTCCCGCGAGGCTCCGATGCGCGCGGCGGTTCGACTGATCACCTCTGCTGTCCGCGCTATCTTCTCCCGGCTCTCGTTCAGAGCCTCGGCCGAGACCCGCACCATCTGCCTGGTCTCGCGCTCGTCGCGGGCGCATCGGGCGTATAGGATAGTATAAGGTTGTCCGTCAGGCATGGCGCGTCTCCCGTCTCCGAGTACATGCCCCTTCGCCGCGCGCGTACCAGACCCGGCGCAGTCACATCGGCGCACACACTCTTGAGCGGGCCGCGAGCGCTGGCCCGAACCCGATCACCATGCGGAGGTCGCAGTTAGACTTCCATGTGGCGGGAGCGGGCCGGATGGCTTTCCGCGCCCGTGTCATCTACCGTCCCCGAAACGCCGCCCTTCGTCCTATGGAGACCGTGAATGCTGATGCTGCGCTGCCCGTATACGGGTGTCGAGATCGAGGAGACCGAGCTCACGCCCGGTGGAGAAGCACATCTCACGCGCTTCGGTCCCGGCTCGTCGGATGACGAGGTCACGGGCTATCTCTTCCATCGCAAGAACCCGCGCGGGGTGCATTTCGAGCGCTGGCGGCACACCTATGGCTCGGGCAAGTGGTTCCATGCCGCGCGCTGCACGGTGACCAACGAGGTCTTCGGCACCTACCCGGCGCAGACCACCGAACCGCCGCAATGGCTCGTCGACAAGATCAAGGCGAAGCGCCCGGATTGGGAGGGCTTTGAATGAGCCGGCGTCTCGACACAGGCGGCGCGCTGATCGACCGGGATGCGCCGGTGCAGTTCTCGTTCAATGGCGAGACCTTGCGCGGGTTCGAAGGCGACACGCTGGCCTCCGCTTTGCTTGCCAACAACAAGGTGCTGGTGGGCCGCTCGTTCAAATATCACCGTCCGCGCGGGATTGTCGCCAGCGGTGCCGAGGAGCCCAACGCGCTGATGGGTGTGGGCGAGGGCGCACGCTTCGAGCCGAACCAGCGAGCCACGACAACCGAGCTTTTTCAAGGGCTTGTGGCGACGTCCCAGAACCACTGGCCGTCGCTGAATACTGATGTCGGTGCGCTGAACGCCTGGGTTGCCGACATGATCCCGGTGTTCTCGGCGGGGTTCTACTACAAGACATTCCTCTTCCCGCGGGTCGCGTGGAAGCACGTCTACGAGCCGTTCATCCGCAAGGCGGCAGGGCTCGGCAAAGCGCCCGTGAACCCTGATCCGGACGACTACGAGCATTTCCACGCCCATGTGGACACGCTGATTGTCGGTGGCGGGATCGCGGGGCTTGACGCCGCGAGGGCGGCGGGCGCCCGTGGCGAGCACGTTCTGCTCGTCGAGCAGACCGCCCATTGGGGTGGCCGTGCGCTGGTCGATGGCGGTGATGTGGCCGCGTTGGTGGCCGAGCTCGAAGCCATGCCGAACGTTCAGATGCGCACCCGCGCCATGGGGGCAGGGGTCTACGATCACGGCTATGCGTTGGTCTACGAGCGGGTCTCGGACCATCGCCCAGGCCTGCCCGGTGCGCCGCGCCACCGGCTTTGGCGGGTTCGTGCGCGCCAGATCGTCGTGGCGACAGGGGCCATCGAGCGCCCGCTGACCTTTGCCAACAACGACATGCCGGGCGTGATGCTGGCCTCCGCCGTGCGCGACTACATCCGCCTCTATGGCGTGCTGCCGGGCAAGAAGGCCGTGGTCTACGCGAACAATGACGACGCCTACCGCACCGCGATTGCGCTGCATGAGGCGGGCGCGAAGGTGAAGGCCGTGCTAGACGTGCGCGCCGCGCCCGCAGGCGAACTGGTGGAGCAGGTGCGCGCTCTCGGGATCGACATTCGCCCCGGCACTGGCATCGCCAAGGCACGCGGTGGCAAGACGGTCGAGGATGTCGAGATCGGCACCATCGCCGGGGACCGCATGACCGGCCGCGACGAGCACCTGATCTGCGACCTCGTCGCCATGTCCGGCGGCTGGTCGCCTGTGGTGCACCTCTGGTCCCATTGCGGCGGCAAGCTCTTGTGGAATGCGGAGGGCGCGTTCTTCCATCCCGACCCCGCGCGGCCGCCCTTGGGTGAAGATGGCGAGGGGTTTGTCTCCTGCGCAGGGGCTGCCAATGGCGAGGGGCTGGATGCCGCCGTCGAGCCGCACTGGTTCACCCCGTCGCGCGGCAAGTACGCGCACGGCACCAAGCACTTCGTCGACTTCCAGAACGATGTGACGGCGGCGGATGTGCGGCTGGCGGCGCGCGAGGGCTACGAGTCGGTCGAGCACACCAAGCGTTACACGACGCTCGGCATGGCGACCGATCAGGGCAAGACCTCGAACATCAACGGTCTTGCGCTGCTCGCGGGCGAGCTGGGCGCCGAGATCCCGGATGTCGGGACCACGACCTTCCGCCCGCCCTACACGCCGATCTCCATGGGCGCGATCACGGGTGCCGCGAAGGGGCCGCTCTTCAAGGCCGTGCGGCAGACGCCCATCCATGGCTGGAGCGATGCCAATGGTGCCGATTGGGAGCCCGTTGGCGACTGGTATCGCCCCTACCGCTACAAGCGGGGTAGCGAGACGCGTCATCAGTCCGTCACCCGCGAGGTGCTGAACGCGCGGCAGAACGTCGGGATGCTGGATGCCTCGACGCTCGGCAAGATCGTGGTGAAGGGCCCGGATGCGGGCAAGTTCCTCGACCTGATCTACACCAACATGATGTCGACGCTGAAGCCGGGGCGCTGCCGATATGGCCTGATGTGCACCGAGAACGGGTTCCTGTTCGATGACGGCGTGGTGGTGCGCACGGGCGAGGACGAGTTCCTCTGCCACACGACCTCAGGCGGGTCCGACCGGGTGCATGGGCATCTGGAGGAGTGGCTGCAGACCGAGTGGTGGGATCTGAAGGTCTACACCGCCAACGTCACCGATCAGTGGGCGCAGATTGCGGTCGCCGGTCCGAAAGCGCGCGCGGTGCTGGAGGCGGCAGGCTGCGACGTGGACCTGTCGGCGGAGGCGCTCAAATTCATGTCCTATGTAGAGGGCACGCTGGCGGGCTGTCCGGTGCGGATCTTCCGGATCTCGTTCTCGGGCGAGCTGTCCTACGAGATCGCCACGCCTGCTGGTCGCGGTCTGGAGCTTTGGGAGGCGCTGGCGGCGGCCGGGGCCGAGCATGGGATCATGCCCTACGGCACCGAGGCGCTGCACGTCATGCGGGCCGAGAAGGGCTTCATCATGATCGGCGACGAGACCGACGGGACCGTGACGCCGCAGGACCTCGACCTCGGCTGGGCTGTGTCGAAGAAGAAGGCGGACTTCCTCGGCAAGCGTGCGCAGGAGCGCGACGATCTGGTGCGTGCCGGGCGCAAGCAACTGGTGGGGCTGAGGACGGAGAACCCGGACGAGGTGCTGCCGGATGGCGCGCATGCCGTCAAAAGGGTGCGCGAGCACGTCGCGATGGAGACCATCGGGCACGTGACGTCCACCTATTTCTCGCCGACGTTGGGGCACTCGATCGCCATGGCGCTGGTCAATGACGGGCTCAGCCGCGATGGCGAGTGGCTGGACTTCCCGGTTGCCAAGGACAAGGTCATGCGCGCGCAGATCGTGAGCCCGGTCTTCTATGACCCCGAGGGGGAGAAGCAGAATGTTTGATGGCGAGCTGTTGATCGGGATCGAGGATGCCGGTGCGCGCGGGCAAGTCACGCTGCGCGGGGATCTCGGGTCGGAGGCCATGGCGGCGGCGGTGAATGCTGCGGTGGGCCTGACGATGCCGGAGGCGCTCTCGGTCGTACATGATGGCGATGCACGGGCGGTCTGGATGTCGCCGGACGAGCTGTTGCTGATGACCGGAGCCGCGGAGGCCGCAGGCGCGGTGGCGCGGGCGGAAGAGCAGTTGTCCGGCACGCACCACATGGTCGTGGACGTGTCGGACACGCGTGCAGTGCTGCGGCTGACCGGGGCGCTGGTGGGCGAGGTTCTGGCCAAGGGCGCGCCCTGCGATTGCTCGGACAAGGGCTTCCCCCCGGGCACGGCGCGGCGCACGCATATGAGCGGTCTGGCCGTTGGGATCTGGCGGTTGGATGCCGAGACATGGGAAGTGGTGTGCTTCCGATCCTATGCGCATCATCTGGTCGCTTGGTTGGAGCAGACGGCGGTGCCGGGGTCGGAAGTCGGGTTTCGCTGACCCCTCGATCCACGGGCGTCTCAACGAGCCAGCCTTGCGTGCGGCTCAACCCAGACATGCAAAGCTGAGGGATGTGCCCCGCATTGGCGCATCCTATCTGTGTGTCAGCGGTCGCCACTCCCCTCCCCCCCAATGGCGACCGACGCGGGCGAGCCTCTTTCCCCAAAGGGCTCGCCCTTTTTCTTTTCCGGGTGTTCTTTTCGCCGGGCCGGGGTAGACGGGGCCATGATCGAACAGACCTCCGCTTATCCACTCGTCAAGATGCGGCCCAACAAGGGCTGGCGCCTGTCCCAGGGCGCGCCATGGATCTTTGCCGACGAGATTGCCATGGACCGCCGGACGCGCAAGCTGGCGCCGGGGACGCTGGTGCGGCTGGCGGAAGGTGAGAAGCCGCTGGGCGTGGCGGCGTTCAATCCGGACAGCCAGATCGCGGCGCGTATTCTCGACACTGATCCGGAGGCCGTCATTGACGGGCCTTGGCTGGATGCCCGGTTGCGGGCTGCGCTGGCCTTGCGGGAACGCCTGTTCGATGCGCCGTTCTATCGGCTTGTCCATGCCGAGGGTGACGGGCTTCCCGGCCTAGTGATAGATAGGTTCGGTGATGCGGTCGTGGTTCAGCCCAACGCCGCCTGGGCGGATCGGCTGATACCGGAGCTTACCGATCAGTTGATAGAGTCTACCAACTGTCAGGTAGTCATCGTCAACGGTGCTGGGCGGGCGCGAAAGCTTGAGGGGTTGGAGCCGCGCTTCGACGTTGTCCACGGATCGCTTGCGGGCCCTGTCGAAGTGCCCATGAACGGGGCGCTTTACCTCGCTGATCTTGAGGGCGGGCAGAAGACGGGCCTCTTCTTTGACCAGCGCCCGAACCATGCTTTCGTGGCAGGCGTGGCCAACGGCGCGCGCGTGCTGGACGTGTTCACCCATGTTGGTGGTTTCGGGCTGGCGGCCCTGGCCCGAGGTGCGGCGGAGGTGATGGCGGTTGATAGCTCGGCCCCTGCTTTGGCCCTGGCTGAGGAGGGTGCGCAACGGATGGGACGCGCGGACCGGTTCTCGACCCGCAAGTCCGATGCGTTCGATGCGCTGGCCGGGCTGGCTGGGGAAACCTTTGACCTCGTGGTGTGTGACCCGCCCGCTTTTGCCCCGAACAAAAAGGCGCTGGACGCAGGGCTCCGGGCGTATGAGAAGGTCGCACGTCTGGCGGCGCCCCTGGTAGGCTTTGGCGGGACACTGACGCTCTGTTCCTGCAGCCACGCGGCGGGGACGGAGGCCTTCCACAAGGCCTGCGTCACTGGTATCCGCAAGGCGGGCCGGGCGGGTGCATTGATCCACTCCGGCCGAGCGGGCCCCGACCACCCTGTACATATCGGCCTGCCGGAGACCGGCTATCTGAAGGCGTTGACCTTCCGGCTTTCCTGAAATGGCCCGTCGCCCCTAACGGGCAAGGCCCCCCCCCCCCCCCCCCCCCCCCCCCCCCCCCCCCCCCCCCCCCC
>JBCDID010000204.1:0-6786 GCA_038749355.1 Pseudomonadota bacterium
GTATGAGGAGATCACTGCGCTGGGCTGTCAGGCTTGGATGACGGGCACCGGGCCGGAATTGTTCGAAGGTCTCGAGGATGCCCTGCAATTCGCGGTGACCGAAACCGAAGGCATATCCGAACTGGGGGTCCCATGACCATCACGCTGACCGAGTTGTCGATCTACGCATTTGCGCTGTTCGTGCTTGTGGTGACGCCGGGCCCGGTGGTGGTCGCGCTGATCGCGCGCACTCTGGCAAGCGGTTGGCGTTCGGCCATGCCGCTCTCGGCGGGCGTGGCGATCTGCGACATGATCTGGCCGCTACTGGCGATCTTCGGGTTGGCGGCGGTGGTGCAGGTCTATGGCGAGATCATGGAGGTCGTCCGCTATGCAGGCGCCGCGATCCTGATCTGGATGGGCTGGCGGCTGCTTGTCGGATCCAAGGAGGCTTTGGAGTCGAGCCCTGACCCGGCATTGATGCGGCGCACGGCCTGGCAGGGTTTCGCTGCGGGGTTCCTCGTGAACATCGGCAATCCGAAGGCGATCCTATTCTTCGTCGGCATCCTGCCGAACCTTTTCGACATCGCGAGCCTGACGGTACTGGACATCGCTGTGATTGTGGTGCTCAGCGCATTGGTTCCGTTCCTTGGTAATATCCTGTGGGCGTCCGCGGCACAGCGCGCGCGTGTGTTCCTGACAACGCCGAAGATGGTGCGACGGGTGAACCAGGGTTCCGGCGCCACACTGATGGGCGTCGGCGGTGTGATCGCGGCTTCATGAGGACGACATGACGATCGAATGGCATCAACTGGCGCTCTACGCCTTGGCCTATGCGGTGATGGTTGTCTCGCCGGGGCCCTTCGTGGCAGCGATCGCAGCGCGCTCGGCGGCGTTCGGGTTCAACGCGGGCGTCTCAATGGCCGTGGGCGCCTGGCTGGCCGAGAAGATCTGGATCCTCGCGGCTATCTTCGGCCTCGCCCTGATCGCCGCGCACTACGCGTCCATCCTTATCGTGCTCAAGTTCGTCGGCGCGGGCTGGCTGATCTGGCTGGGCTGGAAACTCATCTCCGGGCGGTCGGGGGTCCTGGCGTCGGATGAAATGGTCGCCCGGGAGCCGTTCTGGCGCGGTGTCGGCACTGGGTTCCTGATCAACATCGGCAACCCGAAAGCGGCCCTGTTCTTCATGGCGCTGTTCCCGGGGTTCTTTGACGTGGCCGCGATGACCTGGGTCGATGCGGTGCTCATCCTAGCAGTCTCGACGCCCATCGGGTTGGGATCGGACCTCACCTATGCATGGGCCGCCGCCAAGGCGCGGGCGATGCTGAAGAATGCCCGTATCGCCAGGCGGATCGACCAGACGACCGGTGGCATTCTGGCGGGCGCGGGTGTGGCCATCGCGGCAAGCTAATGGACCTCAAGACGCCAGAGACGCTCGAGGAGTGGAACGCCGCAGGGCAAGACTATCTGCCGGGCACGCTTGGCATGGTCTTGACGCGCGTGGATGCTGAGGGCACCGAGGCGCGGCTGGAACTCCGCAAGGGTGTGATGAGCTGGAACGGGTTCCTCCACGGCGGCACAGTGGTGGCAATCGCGGACACCTGCTGCGGCTATGGCACGGTCGCTAGCCTGCCCGAGGGCGCGACGGGCTTCACGACCGTGGACCTTTCGACCAACTTCCTCGGCACAGCGCTGAAGGGCACCGTGACCTGCCGCGCCAAGCCTCTGCACAAAGGCCGCACAACCCAGGTCTGGGACGCGCAACTGACCGCCGAAAACAACCCTAAGGTGCTCGCCCATTTCCGTTGCACGCAACTGATCCTTTGGCCGCGATAGGGCACGTTTCCAGGCGAGATTCGGGTCATTTTCACCACTTTTTTCGGGACTTTCGACACCTGAGGGGCTAAAAACTAGCACCCAAGAACGAGAGGTCGAAAGTGGCCGAAGACGAGCAGACAGAACCCGAATATGGCGCAGACAGCATCAAGGTCCTGAAGGGCCTTGAAGCGGTGCGCAAGCGCCCCGGCATGTATATTGGTGACACCGATGATGGGTCCGGTCTGCACCACATGGTCTACGAAGTCGTAGACAACGCCATCGATGAGGCGCTGGCTGGTCATGCCGATCTGGTGAAGGTCACGCTGCATGCGGACGGGTCCGTGTCCGTGTCGGATAATGGCCGCGGAATTCCGACGGACATCCATGCGGAGGAAGGCATCTCCGCCGCCGAAGTCATCATGACGCAACTGCACGCGGGTGGGAAGTTTGACCAGAACTCGTACAAGGTGTCGGGCGGCCTGCACGGGGTCGGGGTCTCCGTGGTCAACGCGCTCTCCGATTGGTTGGAGCTGACCATCTGGCGCGATGGCAAGGAACACTATGCGCGGTTTGAGCACGGCGAGACGTCCGTGCCCCTGGAGGTTCGGGGCGATGCCGAAGGTCAGAAGGGCACGCGCGTCAAGTTCCACGCGTCGGACGCGACCTTCACAAACATCGAATACAAGTTCTCGACGCTGGAGCACCGCCTGCGCGAACTGGCCTTCCTGAACTCCGGCGTCCGCATCCTGCTGCGGGACCAGCGCTCCTCCGAGGTGCGTGAGGAGGAACTGTTCTACGAGGGCGGAGTCGAGGCGTTCGTGCGCTATCTCGACCGCTCCAAGCAGCCGCTGATTGCAGCCCCCATCTCGGTCATCGGCGAGAAGGACGGCATCACCGTCGACGTCGCCATGTGGTGGAATGATGGCTACCACGAGAATGTCCTCTGCTTCACGAACAACATCCCGCAGAAGGATGGCGGGACGCACCTGGCGGGGTTCCGCGGCGCGCTGACCCGGACCATCAACGCCTATGCAGCGTCCTCGGGCATCGCGAAGAAGGAGAAGGTGAACCTCTCCGGCGATGACGCGCGGGAGGGGCTGACTTGTGTCCTATCCGTGAAGGTGCCGGATCCGAAATTCTCCAGCCAGACCAAGGACAAGCTGGTTTCGTCTGAGGTGCGTCCTTCGGTCGAAAGTCTCATGAACGAGAAGCTGGCCGAGTGGTTTGAGGAGAACCCTTCCGAGGCGCGCAATGTGGTCACCAAGATCGTCGAGGCGGCGCTGGCCCGCGAAGCCGCGCGCAAGGCTCGCGAACTGACCAGGCGTAAGTCTGTCATGGACGTGGCCTCGCTTCCTGGCAAGTTGGCCGATTGCCAGGAGAAGGACCCGGCGAAGTCTGAGCTGTTCCTCGTCGAGGGCGACTCTGCGGGTGGGTCCGCGAAACAGGGACGTTCGCGGCACAATCAGGCGGTACTGCCGCTGCGCGGCAAGATCCTGAACGTGGAGCGCGCCCGCTTTGACCGGATGCTGTCGAGCCAGGAGATCGGAACGCTCATCACGGCGCTGGGCACTGGTATTGGGCGTGACGAGTTCGATATCTCGAAACTGCGCTATCACAAGATCATCCTCATGACGGATGCGGACGTCGACGGTGCGCATATCCGGACGCTGTTGCTGACCTTCTTCTATCGCCAGATGCCGGAGCTGATCGAGGGCGGATATCTCTACATCGCGCAGCCGCCCTTGTACAAAGTCACGCGCGGTAAGTCCGAGGTGTACCTCAAGGACCAACCGGCGTTGGACGACTACCTGATCGGGCAGGGCGCGCAGGATGCTGTGTTGAAGCTGGGTTCGGGTGCCGAGATCGCCGGGCCCGACCTTATCCGCGTGGTAGAGGAGGCGCGTACGGCGCGGACCGTGTTGGCGGCATTCCCGACCAACTATCCGCGGTTTGTGTTGGAGCAGATGGCGATCGAGGGTGCTCTCGCGCCGCATCCGTCAGCTGAGGCCGTAGGCGCCGTGGCCGCGCGGCTGGATGCGTTGGCACCGGAGACCGAACGCGGCTGGTCCGGTGATGTGACGGCCGATGGTGGCGTCCGCCTGACCCGCATCGTGCGTGGTGTAGCCGAGGTTCGTTCGGTGGATGGCATGGCGCTGCGTTCGGCGGAGGCACGCAAGCTGGCCTCACTTTCCGAGGGCCTCGCCGAGACCTATGGTGCGCCCGCGACACTGGCGCGTAAGGACAAGGAAACTGCGATCTTCGCGCCCTCTGGTCTTCTCGATGTGATCATGGAAGAAGGCGAGAAGGGTATCGCATTGCAGCGCTACAAGGGGCTGGGCGAGATGAATGCCGAGCAGCTCTGGGAGACGACACTGGATCCGGAGGCGAGGACCCTTCTGCAGGTGCGCATCGACCAGATGACCGACGCAGACGAGATCTTCACGAAGCTGATGGGCGATGTCGTGGAGCCGCGCCGCGAGTTCATTCAGCAGAACGCGCTGAGCGTCGAGAACCTCGACATCTGATCGAACTAGATGGCTTCAGCAGGCCGAGCGTCAGCGTGTCCCTGCGCAAAGCGGGTTGGTCACCGCTGCGCCTGCGTCTCGCGTTTGGCCGTGCGGATCATCCGATCCAACCCATCCAGAAAGCGGGACCTGTCGGCCTTGGAGAACATCTTACCGCCGCCGCCCTGATTCAGCGGATTGGCGGCCCGCAAGTCCGCCATCAGATCCCGCATGGCCAGTGCGTTGCCGATATTGGCCTGCGTGAACGCCTCGCCGTTGTGTTTGAGCGCCCGCGCACCGGCCTCAATGCACTTTGCAGCCAGCGGGATGTCGCCTGTCACGCAGATGTCCCCGGGCCCGGCTCGGTCGGCAATCCACTTGTCCGCCACATCAGGTCCGTCGGGTACGATCACTGTCTCGACCAGCGGGTGCGGGTCCGGCCGGATCCCGCCGTTCGACACAACATAGACCTGCAGGCCATGCCGGTCCGCGACCTTGAGCGTCTCACTTCGCACGGGGCAGGCGTCTGCATCGATGAATATCCTCGTCATGCCGCTCTCTTGCAGCCCCGGGTGCCGCGATGCAAGCTTGGGCAATGCGCACCATCGTTACTTGCTGCCTCGTTCTGACGGCGTCTGCCGGGTGGGCCGATCCGATCCCGGTTGGCAAGTACGAGGTCCATGTGCATCTGGTGCTGCCGCATATCGACACGAAGGACTATGACTTCACGACGGAGATTTGCCTGACGGAGCCGAATGATGCGGCGCCTCTTGGACCGCTCGGTCCCGGCCCGTTGCTGAAATGCCCGCGAGATGGCGCTGTGCGCGGAGAGGAACTGATCATCCTTGTGAAATGCCCGGGCGGCAATGCCGCCACCGCCATCGGCACATATCGCGCCACGCCCTCAGGTTTTCGGGGCGACGTGAAGATGAACATGGGTGGCAAGAACATGACCCTCGGCGAGCGGCAGAGAGGCCGGCTCATCGGCCCCTGCAAATAGCATCAGAGCACGTAGCGGCTGACATCCGTGGACCGCGCCAGTTCGCCAAGTTGGGCTTCTACCATGTCCGCAGTCACTTCGATCTTCTCGCCGGCACGGTCAGGGGCGGTGAATGAGAGTTCCTCGAAAACCCGTTCCAGAACCGTATGGAGCCGTCTGGCGCCGATGTTCTCCACCTGCGCGTTCACCTCGGCGGCGATCCTGGCCATGGCAGCGATGCCGTCCTCGGCGAAGGTGACCTCGACGCCCTCAGTCCCCATCAGCGCCGAATATTGGGTCGTTAGGGCATTGTCGGTCTCGGACAGAATACGGCGGAAATCCTCTTCAGTCAGGGCCCGCAATTCGACCCGGATCGGCAGCCGACCCTGAAGCTCCGGCAGCAGGTCTGAGGGTTTGGCGATATGAAAGGCGCCTGAGGCGATGAACAGGATGTGGTCGGTGTTCACGGCGCCATGCTTGGTGGACACGGTCGTGCCTTCGATCAGCGGCAGCAGATCGCGCTGGACCCCTTCGCGGGAGACGTCGGCCCCGCGCGCCTCGGTCCGGGCGCAGACCTTGTCGATCTCGTCCAGGAACACGATGCCATTCTGTTCGACCGCCTCGATGGCCTCGCGGGTGATCGTTTCCTGATCGATCAGCTTGTCGGCTTCCTCGTCGATCAGGATCTTGTAGCTCTCGGACACCGTGGTGGTGATGGTCTTGGTTCGGCCCGAGAACGCTTTGCCGAAGAGGTCGCCGAGGTTGAACGCCCCCATATTGCCCTGTTGGCCAGGCAGTTCGAGCATTTGCATCGGGTTCGAGGCATCGGCCACGTCCAGCTCGATCTCGGTATCGTCCAGCTCGTTGTCGCGCAGCTTGTTACGGAAGAACTTACGGGTCGCCTCGGACGAATCGCCTTTGACCAGCGCGTCGATGACCCGGTCCTCGGCCGCATCATGTGCACGCGCCCGCATTTCCTCACGTCGCGTCTCGCGGATCATGACGATTGCGGCTTCGACGAGATCGCGGATGATCTGTTCCACATCGCGGCCGACATAGCCAACCTCGGTGAACTTGGTGGCCTCGACCTTGAGGAACGGGGCTTTTGCCAGTTTCGCCAGACGCCGGGAAATCTCGGTCTTGCCGACCCCGGTGGGGCCTATCATCAGGATGTTCTTTGGGTAGATCTCGGCCTGCATGTCTGCGTCGAGTTGCTGGCGGCGCCAGCGATTGCGCAGGGCGACGGCGACGGCGCGCTTGGCATCCGACTGGTCGATGATGAAGCGGTCAAGCTCAGATACGATTTCGCGGGGAGTAAGGTTTGTCATGCGGCGGGATGTATGAGAGCGTGGCCCGGAACTCAAGTCGGCGTGATCAGGCGTAGGGCCAGTACCGCCACGCCCAGCCGTCCCGTTCATGCGGCACACGACCGCCCGGGCCCAGCGTCCAGCCGTTCGCCAGGGAAATCTGATGCAGCCGCGGCCAGATCGCCAGATCGAATACAAAGAC
>JBCDID010000205.1:0-6739 GCA_038749355.1 Pseudomonadota bacterium
TCGCTGCCAGATGATAGGCAAGTGGCGGGGCGAGGGTATCGACACCCATCACCCGATGGATGGCATGCTTCAGTCCTCGTACTGGTACGGCAAGGCCTTCAACGGCCCGGATGACGTGCACCCTCTGATCCACAAAATGCCTGTTTGGGGGCGGGTGTCTATCAACCCCGGTCTTCTGCCCATCCGGCTGTCCACCAACCTACCGCTGCGCGACATGATCGCGCCGGTGCTGTTCCCGCTGTTGGCGCCGCTCTTGTGGACCCGCAAGCCGAAAGCCCGGCTTAGGACCATCTTGTTCCGTGGGCGTCCTCACGCGGCCATGTGCTACGATGCAAAGCCAATCCATGACGTCTTCGCGCAGTTGGACAGGCAGAGCATGCTCGGCTGGATGGAGTTCAAAGGCATGGAGCGCCCGTATTTCTTCAGACTGTACCGAGAGGCGTGAGCATCCCGTACGGGACTACTTCGTCCCGAACAGCCGGTCGCCCGCGTCACCGAGCCCCGGCACGATGTAGCTCTTCTCGTTCAGGTGACTGTCCAGTGCGGCGGTGTAGACGGGCACATCCGGATGCGCGGCGTGGAACGTCTCGACCCCCTCGGGTGCGGCCACCAGCGCTAGGAACCGCACATGACGGCAGCCGGCCTTCTTGACCTCCTCGACTGCCGCGGCGGCCGACCCGCCTGTCGCTAGCATCGGGTCCACGACGATTGCGAGGCGCTTGTCCATCATATCGGGCAGCTTGTTGTAGTAGGACACCGGCAGCTTGGTCACCGGGTCGCGGTACATGCCGAGATGACCCACGCGGGCCCCGGGCACCAAATCCAGCAGCCCTTGCAGCAGTCCATCGCCCGCCCGCAAAACCGAGACAAAGCAGAGCTTTTTGCCCGCAAGCTTACGGGCGGTCATGGGTGCGACCGGTGTCTCGATCTCGACCGGCTCCAGCTCCAGATCGCGCAAGGTCTCGTAGGCCAACAGCATCGAGATCTCACGCAATAAGCCGCGGAACTTGTTCGTGGAGGTTTCTTGGTTCCGCATCAGAGTGAGCTTGTGCTCGATCAGCGGATGGTCGACGACGGTGAGGCCTTGCATGGGGTGCTCCATTTTTTCGCGTTGTACGGCGGGGCACGGGTGTGCGCAACGGGCCTGGAAACTTTCCCTTAACCAAGAGATGAAATGAAGGTTACCGCGAACGGCAGAAGGCTAGGCGCGGGAGAGACGGATGCGCGTGCTCATCACCGGCGGCTGCGGATTCATTGGGACCGCTGTGTCGGACATCTTGCTTCGGCGTGGAGCCCAGATCCTCAATCTGGACAAGATGACTGCTGCGTCCAACCCGGATCGCCTGAAGGAATGGGAAGGCGACCGTTACCGGGTCATGCAGGGCGATGTTTGCGATCTGAACCTCGTGCTCAACGTCTTTGAAGAATTCCAGCCCGACCAGGTGATCCATTGTGCGGCAGAGGATAGCGGTGAGCCCGGCGAGGGCAATGCCCAACTGTTGCAGACGAACTTTATAGGGACATTCACGCTGTTGGAGGCTGCACGAACATGGTGGGCCGGACGGCGCGGTGATCACAGGTTCCAGCTTATCTCGTCCGACGAGGTCTACGGACGGTCCGACGCGGTAAGACCGTTCGCTACCGAAGGCACTTCCTTCCGCCCGGAGACCCCCGTTGCGGCCACGAGAGCCGCAGCGTGTCATCTCGCGACGGCATGGGCAGAGACCTACGACCTGCGCATCGTCACGACGGTTTGTTCCAACAGCTATGGTCCCTGGCAGATGCCGGAGGAGTTCGTGCCCAGCGCGATCACCAATGCTGCGGAAGGTGAGCCTGTGCCGATGAGGGGGTCCGCTGAAGTGGTGCGCAACTGGGCTCATGTCCGCGATCACGCGGAAGCCATCCGCCTGATCCAGGAGCACGGCACGACCGGGGAGACCTACAACATCGGAGGCCATACCGGGCAGTCCAACGCGAACGTGGTTCGCCTGATCTGCGGTCAGCTTGATGAACACCTGCCGGAAACGGCTCCGCATGCACGGGTGATCGAACCCATTCACGAACGCCCGGCACATGTCGAGCGACGGATGATGGACAGCGCGAAGGCCTGGCGTGATCTCAGATGGTGTCCGGAGACGGACCTCCGGCAGGGCCTTTCCGAGACGGTACGTTGGTATCTGTCCAACCGGGATTGGTGGAAAGCGGCGCGCAAGCGCAATGCGTTAGAGAGGATGGCAGCAGCATGAGCGAACACGGCAAGCAGGTCCCGAAGGTTCTGGTTCTGGGCGCGACAGGTCAACTCGGTCGTGCCCTGATCGCGGCTGAGGCGCGCGATCTGGCCGTCATACCTGTGGCGCGATCCGATCTCGATCTTACCGACTTCACGACGATCCGCCGTCTGATCGATACAGACCGGCCAGATCTGATCATCAACGCAGCGGCCATCGCCCGTCCCGAATACGCTGAGGACGAACAGGACCTTGCACTTGCCGTCAATGCGCGCGCGGTCGAGACGCTAGCGCGCGCGGCGAAGGACGTTGGCGCCGCGCTGCTCCACATATCCACCGACCACGTGTTCGATGGCAGCCAGACCCGTCCCTATACCGAGACCGACCACGCAGCGCCCCTAAACATGTATGGTGCCACGAAGCTGCTTGGCGAGGAGCTCGCCCAACTCGCCTGCCCCCGTACCGCGATTCTGAGAACATCGAGCCTGCACGCCCCATGGGGGCGTAATCAGATCGTCACTACTTTTGCGAAAGCGGAGCGTGGCGCACAGGTGCGAGCCGCTGCTGACCGTATCACAAGCCCGACATCGGCTGAGATATTCGCCGAGACTTGCATGGCGGTCGCGCCGTCGATGATCGACTCGGATCCCTATTCTGACATTTGGGGCGTGACGCATGTCTCGGCCCATGGCGAATGCAGCGATTCCGCGCTCTTGGCACAAGCTCTTGGGTCTGCCGGGTTCAATCCGGATCTTATCGCGGCTCAGCGGATGATCGACTGGCCGACCACCGCGGCCTATCCGAGGTCCACGCCGCTGGACTGCACCCGCATGGTTCGGGTGTTCGGCATCCAACCGCGGCCGTGGCAAGAACATCTCGAGCGGACCCTAGCGGCGCTGAGACCCGTCGAGACCCCGGAAGCTGCCTGACAGTCTTTGACGATTCAGGGCTTGCGGCGGAAAAGATTCTAACCTCTAGCTGTCTTTCAGAGACGTCAGCAGGAGGCAGAGACCATGTCGGAGAGCCAGGGACGTTCAGGACGCCGGAGCCGGCGCGGTCGCGGGTCGACCGACCGAACAGCACGCACCAGCGATTATCGCAAGCTGAACAGCCCATTGCCACTTGGTCAGGGCTACTCCCCTGATCAGATAGAAGCGATCCACAATGCTGCGCTCAAGATACTCGAAGAGGTAGGTGTCAGGGTGTTGCATGACGGCGCCCGCGATCTGCTTGAGCGCGCCGGGGCAGATATCCGTGAGACCCAGGTCCATTTCGATCGTGCCATGGTGATGGAGGCTGTGGCGAGCGCGCCCGCGCGTTTCACGCTCACATCCGCGCGCAGCACGCTGGAAGTTGGCGATCGCAACACGTTCTTCCTGCCCGTGGGCGGTCCTCCTCACGCGATGGATACGGAGCGCGGCAAACGCCCGGGCACGTTCGAGGACTTCCGGAATTTCGTGCGTCTGACCCAGAGCTTCGATGTGCTGCACATGATCGGCCCGTCGGTGGAGCCGCAGGACATACCGCCCAACCTGCGCCATCTCGAGATGATGCGCACTTATCTGATCGATTCAGACAAGCCGATCTTCATCTATTCGCGCGGCAAGGAGCAGGTCCGGCACAGCTTCGATCTGGTGCGGCTGCGTCTTGGTTTGACCGACGAGGCGTTCCGCGCCCGACCTCACTGCTACACGGTTATCAACACCAACTCGCCGCTGACGCTCGATCTGCCCATGTGCCAGGGGCTTATTGATTTCGCGGGTGCTGGCCAGATGTCGATCATCACGCCCTTCACCCTTTCCGGCGCCAGGGCCCCCGTGACCATACCCGGGGCCCTCGTGCAACAGCACGCCGAGATGTTGTCGGCCCTCGTCCTGACCCAGACCGTCAAGCCGGGCGCGCCGGTGGTCTACGGTGGTTTCACCTCCAATGTGGACATGAAAACGGGTGCGCCTGCTTTCGGCACACCAGAATATGTCCGTGCCTGCTGGGGGACGGGTCAGCTTGCGCGACTTCTTGAGCTACCCTGGCGTTCCTCTGCATCATGCGTGTCCAACACACCCGACGCTCAGGCGATCTGGGAGACTCAGATGGCGCTGTGGGGTGCGCTGACGGGTGGTGCGAATCTGGTGCTGCACGCGGCTGGATGGCTGGAAGGCGGGCTCAGCGCCTCTTACGAGAAGTTCATCCTCGATATCGAGCAGCTCCAGCACATGGCCGAACTTATGCAGCCTGTGAACTTTGAGCCCGATGATCTCGGGCTGGACGCGATACGCGAGGTCGGCCCAGGTGGGCACTTCTTCGGCGCGGCGCATACCATGGCGCGGTACGAGACCGCCTTTTATGCACCGCTGGTCTCGGATTGGTCGAACTTTGGGCAGTGGCAGGAATCGGGCGCCAGGACCGCAACGGAGCGGGCGAGCGGGATCTGGAAACAGGTGCTCGCTGATTTCGTTCCACCGGACTGTGCTTCCGACACGCGAGAGGCGATCGATTCCTATGTTGAGCGCCGCATGCACGAAGGTGGAGCGGCCCCTGTGAGTTAGAGTTGGTTCGAGCTTTGGGAAGCAGTCACATTCACTCGAAACCGCAACCGTTTTCGATTCTTTCGGCCTCGGCCCGTTAAGGCCTCGTTTACCTGTTCCCGCCCCGTTCCCAGGTTCGGGTCGGTAACGGCGTTTTCGACCGCCAAGTGTTAACAGGATGTTAACGCAAAGCACTGAAATTAATACATATTTTCCGAAAAACTTGTTGACCCGGCGCACGGTCCAGGGTATCCCTTTTGGCATGCTACGAGAAGTGGCATCGGACTGGGGCTCCGGTCTGTCACAAGGTCGGCCGGGGGGCTGGCCTTTTTCATTCGGGACAAGGGTGCATCACGTGCGGCAAGCCGCACTTTGGATGACACCCTACGCGGCGCAGCCGTGCTGTCCCGCGTAGGGTGCATCCTCAACCGCTTGCGGCGCTGATGCACCCCTGATCCGAAAGGCGAACCTCGTGAGAACGACGATCACCCCTCAGGGCGATCGGCGGGGGGGCGTGCTGGAAGACCGGGATCATGACCAGATCCTCGACGATGCACGTGCGATCCTTGCCGACCTGTCTGCCATGCTCAAAGAGCATATCGATGAGCTCAAGACACTGAAGAGCACTGAGCTCGACGATATCGTACGCAAAGAAATCGACGACCGGACGAGGACTTTCTCCAAGAGCCTCTCACAGGTCCTCGACATGGAATCAAAGGTTCTGGCCCGGGTGGGCCTGACCCCGGCCCTCGATCTGGAGGCGGCACGTGCAGAAATCGAAAGCCGCCTCGATCGCCTCATTGCCTCCCCAGGCGCGGACGGAGTTTCTGCAGGCGCTGAGCCCGGAGACGCTGGCAGCCATGCCGCATCTCTGGGATCTATGGGCTCATCCTGAGCACCAGACGGCGCCAGAGGGTGACTGGACCACCTGGGTCATCCTCGGCGGCCGCGGTGCGGGCAAGACGCGCGCCGGAGCCGAATGGGTCCGCTCCCGTGTCGAGGGGCCGACGCCCGACGCACCCGGTCTTTGCCGCCGCATGGCGCTGGTCGGTGAGACCGTGGACGAAGCGCGCGCTGTCATGGTCGAGGGTGAAAGCGGTCTGCTCGCCTGCAGCCCGCCCGACCGGCGGCCCGAGTTCATCGCGACCCGCGGCCTGCTACGCTGGCCGAACGGAGCCGAAGCCCGGCTGGTCTCTGCCTTCAATTACGAGAGCCTGCGTGGCCCGCAATTCGACGGTGCGTGGTCTGACGAGCTTGCCAAATGGCGGTACGGGCAGGAGGCCTGGGACATGTTGCAGTTCACGCTGCGCCTCGGCGATGACCCGCGGCAGATCGTGACCACGACGCCCCGGGATGTGCCAGCGCTGCGCCGGATCCTGGATGCGTGCGGCACCGTGGTCAGCCATGCCGGCACGGACGCAAACGCCGCCAATCTTGCGCCTGGTTTCATCGATCGCCTGCGCGAGCGATACGCCGGGACGCGGCTTGGCCGTCAGGAGCTGGATGGTGTGCTGGTCGAGGGGCGCGAAGGCGCGCTCTGGCACCGGGATCTAATCGACAGCAACCGTGCCGCCGCGCCGGATGACCTGACGCGGATTGTGGTCGGGATTGACCCGCCCGTGACCTCCCGTATCCATTCGGATGAATGCGGGATCATCGTCGCCGGGCTGCGCGCAGCAGGTCCCCGGCTGGAGTGGCAGGCCTGGATCCTTGGGGATCGTTCGACCCAGGGCACTCCTCAACACTGGGCCGAGACAGCGGTTCGCGCCTATGAGGAGTTTCGCGCCGACCGGCTGGTGGCAGAGGTCAACCAGGGCGGCGAGATGATCGAGGCGCTGCTGCGGCAGATCGACGATACGCTTGCCTTCAGCGCGGTCTACGCGACGACGTCCAAGCGGACCAGGGCAGAGCCAATCTCGGCGCTCTACGAGCAAGGCCGGGTGCATCATGCCGAGGTTTTCGACAAGCTCGAAGCCCAGATGTGCA
>JBCDID010000206.1:0-6720 GCA_038749355.1 Pseudomonadota bacterium
GAACCATGATGCCCACCGAATGGCGCCCGGAGCACAAGCTCTTCCCCTACCAGGTGGGTTTCACCTGCCCGCCCTTCGACTGGGATGCCGGGCCCTCGGACTTTCAGCGCATCGCACCTCCCACGGTGGGCGTCCACGGCTGGATGATGCATGTGCCGGACTATGCCCACGAACTGTCCCAGCGTCGGCAGAACTTCGAAATCCTGGACGAATTCGTCCACTGCATGGCGCGCAACGGCGCGGATGTGGCGGCACAGGTGGGCTCCAACTGGGTACACGCATCGGGGCTGGGCGTCGACGGCATCCGCGACCACTGCGCCCGGTTGTCAGACGAGCACGGCGTGCCGTTCCACATGGCGGGCTACGCGGCCATCGAGGCCCTGCACGCGCTCGGCGTCGAGAAAGTCGCCCTCAACGGCTGCTATCACTGGCCCGACTGGTGGCAGGGCACGGCGGGCTTCATGCGCGAGGCAGGCTTCGACGTGGTCTGGGCCGGCAACTTCCACGACCAGGGGCTCTTCGAAAGCCAGGAACAGATCAACAATCACCGCTGGGTCTTCGACGCCGACATCGCCACCCGCAGCTTCGACTTCATCGCGGACAAGGCGCCTGATGCCGAGGCAATCATCATCAGCGGCATGTGCAACTTCCGCACCGGCCCCGGCGGGCAACCGCAGCGCCCGCTCCACCTGATCCCCGCGCTGGAAGCCCGCCTGGGCAGAACCGTGATCGGCCATGACACCGCGCTCTACTGGCGGGTGTTCAAAACGCTGGGGATCAAGCCCATCGGCAACCATGGCAGACTATTGGAGAGCTTGTGATGGCCAGGATCGTCGCCCTCTGGGCCGTACCCCGTTCCACCTCGACCGCGTTTGAGTGGATGATGCGCCAGCGCGGCGACATGACGTGTTTTCACGAGCCCTTCGGCGAGGCGTGGTACCAGGGCGAGACGCCGCTCTGGCCCCGCTTCAGCCCGGGCGACAAGCAGACCACGGGGCTGACGCTGGACGGCGTGCGCGCGATGCTGGAGGCGGAGGCCGCGCGCGGCCCGGTCTTTTCCAAGGATTTCCCACACTATGTCGAGCATATGTGGGACGAGGCGCTCTACGACCTCTTCACCCATTCCTTCCTGATCCGGGATCCGGCCAAGACCATCACATCGATGCACGACAAATGGCCGGACTTTCACGAGGCCGAGGTCGGGTTTGCCGAGCAACGTGCGCTCTTTGACCGGCTGTGCGATCGGCTGGGGACGCCGCCGCCGGTGATCGACTCGGATGACCTGCTGGAGGACCCGCACAGCATCACCGCCGCCTGGTGCGCGGCGGTTGGCATCCCGTTCGTGGCCGAGGCGCTCAGCTGGGAGCCCGGCCCCCGCGACGAGGTCAGCTGGTGGGACAGCGGCGTCTTCCACGCAAACCTGCGCAATTCCGACGGGCTGAAGGCGCAGAAGCGCCGCTATATCGACATCACCCAGGTACCCGACCGGGTCCGCGAAGTCCACGCCCGCGCCCTCCCACACTACCAGCACCTCCACCAATACCGCCTGCAACCCGTGCCCGCGTAGGGTGAGTCGTTCCTGCCTTGCGGCGGCTTGCCCGCCCGAAGGCAGGGTTGACGCACCGAAGCCCGCAGGGCCCAACCGGAACACGCCCATGAAGATCACCCGCATCACTGTCTGGCAGCGCGGTCTGCCCCTGGCCGAGCCCTATTGGCTGTCCGGCGGCAGGCTCCGCTTCGACCGGCTGGACGCGACCTTTGTGCGGCTGGACACGGATGCGGGGATCTCGGGATGGGGCGAGGCGACACCCTGGGGCGAGACTTATCTGCCCGCCCATGGACCGGGGGTACGGGCCGGGATCGAGACGCTGGCCAAAACACTCATCGGGATGGATCCGCGCGAAACCGGGCGCGTCGACCGCGCGCTGGATCTCGCGCTGCCGGGGCATCTCTACGCCAAGGCGCCGCTCGACATCGCCTGCTGGGACATTGCCGGCCAGGCCGCGGGAATGCCCATCGCCACGCTGTTGGGCGGAGCTTACCCCGCACCCGTACCAGTGGCATCGTCCATCTCGACAGGCACGCCGGAGGAGATGCTGGCCCTGATCCGACGCTACCATGACAAGGGCTACCGTGTGCACTCGGCCAAAGTCGGTGCGGACGTGGAACAGGACATCGCGCGCATCCGCCATCTCGAGGCGCACCGCGCCCCGGATGACCGCATCTTCTACGACGTGAACCGGGCCTGGACCCGGGCCGAGGCCGTGACGGTCATGAACGCGGTGGCAGACCTGCCAGTGGTCTTCGAACAGCCGTCCGAGACCCTGGACGATTGCCTCGCCATCCGCCGCCTGACGACAGCGCCCATCGCCATTGACGAACGGCTCGAGACCCTGGGCGACATGACCCGGATCGTCGCGAACGGCATCGCCGAGCAGATCAACATCAAGATCAACCGCGTCGGCGGGCTGACCAAGGCCGCGCGCATCCGCGATCTGGCCATTGCCCACGGGATCAGGATCGCGGTGATGCCGACAGGCGGCACTGTGCTGGCCGACACGGATGCCAGCCATCTGGCCCAGACGATCCCGGAACCCTTCCTCTTCGCGGGCTGGTCTTGCCAGGACATGATCACTGTGGACCCGGCACCGGGCCAGGGCACACGGACCGATAACGGCATGATGCGGATACCTGATGCCCCAGGTCTGGGCGTCACGCCGGACTCGGACTGGCTCGGGGACCCCGTTGCCTCATATACCGACGGTTGAGGTCCGCGCGGCGTGGGGCGGGTGGGCAGCGTGCGACCGTGCCACCAACGCAACCTTTCCAGGGAGCGCCGCGCGGACCAGCAGACTTGCCCAGCAATCGCGACTCACTTATACCCGGCGGTGAGAGGTTGGCGCGGGCGAGCGCCTCGCCAACCCGGTCAGGTCCGGAAGGAAGCAGCCGTAACGAGCCCCGCTTGGGTCGTTGTCCAGCCTCTCACCCCTTTCCCAGAGTGTCCAGGAGTCCCGGCAATTCGGCGAAATCGTCGAAGGCGGCCGTGTGATACAACTCCTCGACCGGGGTCTTCCGATAGCCGGGCGAGTAGAGGTAGAATGGGACCTCGGCGCGCGATGCAGTCTCGGCATCGACCTCCGAGTCGCCCACATAGACGCACATGCCTTCGCCGAGCCCTTCGAACGCCGCCAGCAGCGGGGTGGGATCAGGCTTGCGCACGGCCATGCTGTCGCCGCCCAGCACAACGGGAAAGAACCGCGCCAGATCCAGATGCGCCAGCACCGCACGCGTCGGTCCAATGGGTTTGTTGGTGCAGACCCCAAGCCGATGCCCCTTCGCCGTCAAAGCCTCCAGCGCCGCGACGACCCCGCGATAGGGCTCGGTCAGGTGCACGGCGCCTTCGTAGAGCTCGAGAAAGGCAGCGAGCAGCGGCGCCTGGCGCTCCTCGCCCAACCCCAGATCCGCCCGCATCCGTTCAATGAAGACAGCCGCCCCATGGCCCACATAGCCGCGCGACTGGGCAAAGGTTATCTGACCCAATCCTTCGGCAGCCAGCACCTTGTTCGCCGCCGCGTGGATATCGGGCGCGCTGTCGATCAGGGTTCCGTCCAGATCGAAGACGATGTTCAGGATCATGTTTTGGCCTCTGCAAGGGTGATGAGAGCATCGAGGGCAAGCACGCCCTGGCTTTTCGGCATGACGAGGACGGGGTTGATCTCAGCCTCCATGACGCGGGGGTTGGAAGCAAGCTGGGAGATCGCTGCGACAGCCTCGGCCAGCGCGGTCAGGTCGCCTTCGGGTCCGCCGCGCCAACCTCGGAAGAGCGCGAACCCTCGGACCTCTTCCAGCATTTCGGCTGCCGCTTCCACAGAAACAGGTGCAGGCCGCAGAGCGATATCCTTGTAGATTTCGGTCATCACGCCGCCCGTCCCGACCGAGATCATCGGCCCCGCGACCGGATCGCGGGTGAGCCCAATGATCGCCTCACCGACACCGCCGGACGCCATCTGCTGGATCAGGAAACCGTCCAGCCGGGCGAGCGGAGCCGCAGTGGTCACGCGGGCACGCATCGAGGACAGTGCTTCGGCCACGGCTTTCGCATCAGCAAGGTGTAGGGCGACGCCACCTATATCCGTCTTGTGGAGAATGTCGCGGGAGACGACCTTCAAAACATACGGCCCGTCGAAGGAGATCGGGGGAACATCACGTTCTGGCGCGACGATAACCGAGGGCGGAGTTGCAATGCCAAGCTCTGCGAAAACGGCGCTGGCCTCGGTCTCGGTCATGGGCCCGACCGACGCGTCATCCAGGAGTTGCGAGATGACATCGGGCAGCGGCATCGCCGTCACATCAGGCTGTCTTGGAGAGCTCAGCAGCGCGGCGACCCCCTCGGCCGCAGCTTCGATTGTGCGGAAGGCGGGCACGCCGGACGAGTTGAAGAGGTGCAGACTTTCGGGTGCGTGCGGGATCGGAGCCGCGACGATGGGCGCAAGCGCGTCCCCGCCCGCGCGTACCACATCGACGATGGGGTTCACCGCCTGCTCTGGATTGAACTGGGCCGACGATCCAATGGCAGCCACGATCAGCCCGGTTTCCGGGTCCTCGGCCAGGGCCTCCATCACAGCGCGCATCGTGTCGTATTGCGCTCCTGCCAGGGTAACGTCGACCAAAGCACCGTCCTTCGCGGGGATGCCTTGGGCAGCAAGGCGCGCGCGGGCCGCAGGCGACAGCCCTGTCAGCTCCAGCCCCGCCATGCCGATCCGGTCAAAGACCATCCCGCCGCCGCCACCCGTCGTCGTGACCACCGTCACCCGGCGGGGGCGGCCTTCCAGCCTTGGTCGCAGCGCGAATGCGTTCGCGGTCTCTGCCAGCGCCTCGAAGTTCTCGACGAGATGAATGCCATGTGCTGACAGGAATACCTCGATAGCCCGCGCGCCCCCAACCATCGCACCAGTATGGGAAGCCGCGAGGCCTGCACCGGCATCGGATCGGCCCACGAGATAGGCAATGATCGGCTTGCCAAGCTCCATCGCACGCGCGGCGAAACGCGCGATCTGATCGGGACGGCGCAGGGTCTCGAGAAACAGCACGAACCCGTCGAACTCGGGATCGTCCGCCAGTGCGCACCCGATCTCTCCAACCCCCAGGACGGCCTCGTTCCCGGTGGAGACGTAGGCGCCGAAGCCGAGCCCAACGGCCGCACCGCGCGAGGCGATGGCCCCGATGATTGAACCGCTCTGCGACAGCACTGCGAACCGGCCTCTGGGAAGGTCCGCGTTGGCGAAGACGGGATTTGTCGTGCAGGCAAAGGTCCCCGAGACCGCACCCATGGAGTTCGGCCCGATCAGGGAAATCCCGTGACGCGCGACGATGTCCAGAAGGCGGGCCTGCCGTGCGGCCCCGTCAGCTCCGCTCTCGGCAAAGCCATCGGCCAGCATCGTGACGCAACGCACAGCAGCACGCCCGCACTCCTCGAGCGCCTGCAAGGCGGGATCGGCATCGAGCAGGATATAGGCATGGTCAACCTGCCCGGGCACATCGGCAATCGAGGGATAGGCGCGCAAACCCAGCACCTCGGCACGACCCGGGTTCACCGGGATCACCTCTCCGTCGAACCCACGAGCCGCCAGATACGCCTGCGGGCGCGCGGTGATGCGGCCAGCGGTCCCGGACGCACCGATCAGAGCCACACGCGCAGGACGCAACAATGCCGTGCGAAAGTCCGAGATACTGCCCCCACCTAATTTGTTGCGATTGATTCGACGATTCCGTACAACATGAGGCAAAGAAAACAACCGGGAAGACCTACCCGGTGACTGAGGCAGAGGCGGGCATCAGACCCGGAACCCGAGGGGCAAACCCATGAAGAAACTCGCACGATTCCTTGCGTTGGCCGGTACGTTGTTTGTCGCAGCATGCGCGTCGACATCCGGTCCTGTGAACGACACTGTTTCGGGCTGGAACCTGACAGATGTCAGCGTCCGCTTCGGTCCCAACATCGAACGCACGGCCGACGGCAATACGTTCAGCCAGAACTTCGTCTGGAACGGCTTGGAAGAGGGCAACCGGAAGAAGCAGGTGATCGCGCTCTTCAAAACAGCCATGGCCGAAATGTCGGAGACCGCGATGACCGGCCCACAGCCTGTGAAGATGGCGGTGCGGGTCAACTACTTCCACGCGCTGACAGAGTTCAGCCGCGTCTGGTGCTGTGGCGAGCACCGGATCTATGCGGATCTGACCGTGACGGATGCCGAATCCGGAAACGTGCTGATGCAGGGCGAGAACGTCTATCTCGGTCGCCTGGCGCTTGGCGGCGTACCGGGGCTGGTGGCCAACGCGGCAGGTCGCGACCAGTATGTCCGGGTCAAGGAAGGCATCGTCAAACGCACCCGCGAATGGCTGGCGGGCGAGCGCTAAGCCAGACAATCTACTGACTTTACGGAACTCTTCCGGGGCGTCGCGATAACCGCTTGCCCCGGCGGACCAAAAAGCCTATCTCCCCGCGCGAAGAACGATCCTTCGGGCCATGGATGGCCCACGCGTGAGAGGAGGCCCGAGATGGCGAAGGAAAAGTTTGAGCGCAACAAGCCGCACTGCAATGTAGGCACGATCGGCCACGTCGACCACGGCAAGACGACGCTGACGGCTGCGATCACCAAGCAGTTTGGCGAGTTCAAGGCTTACGACGAGATCGACGGTGCGCCCGAGGAAAAGGCCCGC
>JBCDID010000207.1:0-6672 GCA_038749355.1 Pseudomonadota bacterium
ACGGCATGTTCGACCGTGCAGAAGCACCGCAGTACTTTCCCGACCCGCCGGCGCACGAAACGGATCGCCAAGCCCGCCCGCCAGAGGGTCACAAGGACCTCGGGCAACCCCGCGCAGAAATCTGATGGATCACGCAGTAGCGGCATCGGCTCTTTCACCGGGTTCCAATTCTGATTAACTGCGCTGGAACCAACCGGCCAGCACGGTGCGAGCCGAGTCGCATTCCGGGGAGGCATGACATGAACGGAGCAGAGAGCTTGGTGCGGACGCTGCTGGGTGGCGGTGTCGATGTGTGTTTCACCAATCCTGGCACGTCCGAGATGCACTTCGTGGCGGCTCTGGATCAGGTGCCGGGGATGCGTTGTGTGCTGGGGCTCTTTGAAGGGGTCGCGACCGGAGCGGCGGATGGCTACTACCGTGTGTCCGGGCGCCCTGCGTCCACGTTGCTGCACCTCGGTCCAGGCCTCGCGAACGGGCTGGCAAACCTGCACAACGCCAAGAAGGCGGGCTCCGGGGTCGTCAACATCGTGGGCGAACACGCCATCCCTCATATCGCACTGGATGCGCCTTTGACCTCGGACATCGAGGGGCTCTCGCGGCCCATGTCGCACTGGGTCCGTACGTCGACCTCCTCGGCGGCTGTTGGCGCGGACGGGGCGGCAGCGATCACCGCAGCCCGCTCCAACACCGGCCAGATCGCGACCCTGATCCTGCCGGGGGACACCGCCTGGGACGAAGGCGGCGTGGTGGCCGAGACCGCCGAGCCTCCGGCGCTGCCGATGCCGACCTCTGAGACGGTGCGCGCTGCGGCGGAAGCCTTGATGGGCCCCGAGAGCCTGCTGATTATCGGTGGGACCGCGCTCCGGGGTGATGCGTTGGCTCAAGCCGGGGCCATCGCCGCCAAGACCGGGGCGGGGCTCCTGACCGAGTGGTCCAACGCCTGCCTCGACCGAGGGGCAGGGCGGCTTGAAGTCAACCGCATTCCCTACCCGGTCGAAAAGGCACTGGAGGTGCTCGCCCCGTACCGCCACATTGTGCTACTCGGTGCACGACCCCCGGTGGCCTTTTTCGCCTACCCGGACAAGCCCGGGGTGCTGACGCGTGCCGATGCGGTCTTCACAACACTGGCCCGTCCCGAGGATGACGTGACGGGGGCAGTGGCAGCGCTGGCGGCGGAGTTGGACGCGACGACGCCTGCGGCCGTGGGTGTTCTCAACCGCCCGGACATTCCAGAAGGCGCGTGCACGCCCGACACCATCGCGCAAGTGCTTGGCGCGACGATCCCCGAGAACGCCATCATCGTCGACGAGTCCGTCACCACAGGCCGCGCCTTCTTCCCCGCGACCGCGGGCGCGCCGCCGCATAGCTGGATGAACAACCGTGGCGGATCCATCGGCTATGGCATGCCGGTGGCCGTGGGCGCAGCCATCGCGGCACCTGACCGTAAGGTCATCGCGCAGATCGGCGACGGCTCGGCCATGTACACGTTGCAGGCGCTCTGGACCATGGCGCGCGAGAACCTCGACATCACGGTGCTCATCTTCGCCAACCGCACCTACCGGATCCTGCAGGGCGAGCTGAAGAATGTGGGCGTTCTGAACCCCGGGCCTCGTGCCATGGACATGCTGTCGATCGGGCGTCCGGATCTTGGGTGGGTTGAGATGGCGCTCGGCATGGGGGTGGACGGGCAGAAGGTCTCGACCGCGCCCGAGATGGCGGCGGCCATGGAGGCGGGGTTGGCGACCGAGGGTCCCTATCTCATCGAAATCGAGATGTAGCCGGGACGGAGCCGCGCGTCACCGCCGCCGACGCCCGCAAAACCCGATGTACACCCGGATATGACGGATATCCCCGGATTTCATATCGCCATATCCGATAAGCGTATCCTTCAGAGTACCACCCGAGTGTACATTGCGGCGCGGCCCGAAAAGTCACCGCGACGCTGCGCCCATTGACGCCCGCGCGCGCCGGGGATACCTCACCGGCCACGCCGTCCGGAGGACCTCATGACCACGAAGCCGACCTGTTTTCAGGACATCCTGCTCGCGCTGTCCAAGTATTGGGCCGAGCGCGGTTGTGCCGTCATGCAGCCCTATGACATGGAGGTTGGCGCGGGGACCTTTCACCCGGCAACGACCCTGCGCGCACTGGGGCCGAACGCGTGGGCCGCGGCCTATGTTCAGCCCTCGCGCCGTCCCACCGATGGGCGCTATGGCGACAATCCGAACCGGTTGCAGCACTACTACCAGTATCAGGTGCTGATCAAACCGAGCCCGCCGGACCTGCAGGAGCTCTATCTCGGGTCCCTCGAGGCCATCGGCATCGACATGGCGCTGCATGACATTCGCTTCGTCGAGGACGATTGGGAGAGCCCGACGCTGGGCGCCTGGGGGCTCGGATGGGAGGTCTGGTGCGACGGGATGGAGGTGAGCCAATTCACCTATTTCCAGCAGGTCGGCGGGCATGACTGTCACCCTGTCTCCGGCGAGCTGACCTACGGGCTGGAGCGTCTGGCCATGTACGTGCTTGGCATCGATCATGTCATGGATATGCCGTTCAATCGATCGGATGCGCCTATCCCGCTGAAATATGGGGATGTTTTCCGCCAGACCGAACGCGAGTACTCGCGCTGGAACTTCGACGTGGCCGACACGGACGTCCTGTTGCGCCATTTCGAAGACGCAGAGAGGGAGTGTCAGGCGATCCTCGCACAGCCCACGACAGACCCGAAGACGGGTCGCGAGATCTGCATGGCGCACCCGGCCTATGACCAATGCATCAAGGCCAGCCACCTCTTCAACCTGCTGGACGCGCGGGGCGTCATCTCTGTCACCGAGCGGCAGGCCTATATCGGGCGGGTGCGGGCACTGGCCAAGGCCTGCGCCGATGCGTTCGTGACCACGGAAGCCGGGGGCGGAGCCGCCGCATGAGCGGACGCACCCTGATGATCCTCGCGGGCACGCTGCTCGCGGCCTTCACGGTGGCGCTCTGGTACTTTCAGTTCCATGCCTTCTATGAGGATCTTCCGCAGGAACCACTATTGGTCCAAGGTACTGAATATCCATTAGAAAGCTGGCAGGGAACAGATGCCAGCTCCTCGCCGCTGAAGCGCCGGATCTGCGTCACCTTCGCCCCGGAGACCGTTGTCCGGATTGCGGCAGACCACCCTGCCGTGCCCGGGGCCGAGCCGCTGGTCGCCCCCGACTGGTTCGAATGTTTCGACGCCAAGCAGATCACGCGCGACATCGCGGCGGGCAAGGCGAGTGCCTACCAGATGGGGCGGTCAGAGTTCGAGGGCGTCGACGAGTTCCTAGCCGTCTATCCCGATGGGCGTGGGTTTGTCTGGCGGGCGCTCGATCCTCGGTTCGCTCAGTAACCGTCAGGCCATCTCGAGGATGCGGGCGGCGATCGCGGGGGCGGGACCGTCCGGATAGGCTGCATTCACCCGCTTGGCCACGGCGACGGTGGCGTCTTTCAGGTGCTGGCCCTGCAAGGTCTTGGTGATGGCCTCGTACGCCTGATCCGGGCCGAATTGCCCGATGACGCCCAGACCCAGCCGGTTTAGCGCGATCGTGCGGGCCACCATAACCTGTTCGGAATGCATAGGCAGGCCAACCTGAGGGACGCCGGCCAGCGCAAAAGCCGAGGCCATGCCGTTCGAGGCATGGCTGACCCCAAGGTCGCAGTCCGGCAGCAGCCCGTCCAGGCGCACAGGGCCGTTGACGAGGCGAATGGCCGTGTTGGCCAGCGACTGGGCCAGGCTCTTCGTCGCCCCGGGTGCGGCAAGGATCACATCAGTCTTGCGGTCCAGCCGCGCGAGCGCCTTCACCCCGGGCTCGAATCCGTGCTGGCCGGGACGGAGATAGGCCAGCACGCGAGTGCGCGCGCCTGTCCGCCATTGCATCTCCTTGCCGGTGTCGGTGGTAAACAGCTGACCGAGATAGGGGGGATGATCCTTCTCGAACTGGGTGCGCGGGCCGTAATGGTCGATCTCAGGGAAGGTTGCGAGCATGAACGCGTCCGTGTGCAACAAGTCGCAGAACCGCTCCAGCTCCGGCTGGTTGTTCGCCTCCAGAACCTTGTTCGCTATGGCGCGGACCTCCTCCTCACGGCTTGAACTGTCGGGTTTGTCCCAGAACATGAAGCGCGGCATAGGATGCGCGCGGGGTGGGAGGTCGAACCCAGAGCCAAAGACGAGGGTCGGGATGCGATTGCCGCGCGCAGCCAGCAGGCAGGTGGGTGAGCCTTGCACGGCCAGCACGTCAGGCCGGACGAGCGCGATCAGGCTGCGCCAAGCCTCAGTCAATGGAGAGAGATCGGCCACGCGGCTCCAGCCCCCAGGGCGGAGCACTTCCGGATAGCTCTTGCCGATCTGATCCGAGGGCAAAGGCCCGATCGGCGGTGCGACGGGTGCTGCCAGCAGGCGGCAGGGCAGATCCGGCGCGATCTGGCGCAGGGCAATCGGGTTGCGCACCGCGATCGTCAGCTCGGCCTTGCCGGCGAGATGCCGCGCGACCTCGGCGATCTTGGACACATGACCGAAATTGTCGCCCATCTCCCAGGCGAAGAGGACGTGGGGCAGGCGGCTCACGGCAGTGCGGTCAGGGGCGCTGGGCGCAGCATGAAGCGTATCTCGGGCGTGCGGAAGCCGAGGATCGTGGGGCGGCGGATGCCGGGCAGGGCGGTCACGTCGTATAGCTCCTGCACCGCGCCTTCGATGTCGAGGCTGTGTTCCACGTCGCCGGTGTCGAGGTTCACCACGGCGAGGCGGCAGACCGGGCTGACGCCCTCGCGGGCCAGGCGTTCTTCAACGGCCAGCCCCTCGAACGTGCCTTCGCGCCGGGGCCGTGACACGCCGATGATCGCATGCCGCCCGATGAAGGTCACTCCGCGCGCGAAGCCGGGCAGGAAGCACATGGGTTCGAACATGCCGCTGGCGAGGTCGATCCTCCCGAACTCACCGGCGCCAGACTGGATCACATAGAGTTGCCCGCCATACAGACGCGGAGAGTGAGGCATGGAGAGCCCTGTGGCCACCGCCTCGCCGGTGTCCACGTCCAGCACCACGCCGCCGCTTTCACGATGCTCGCGCCAGCCTCCTCCGATATTGGTGCGGCTGACGCACGTCACATAGGCGGGGCGTCCGTCGCGCATGGCCAGCCCGTTCAGATGGCAGCGGTCCTCGGCCGCGATGCGGTCGATGAACGGGGGCTTCCAGACCGGAGCGAAGCTGTTCGTCCGGTCGAGCGTTGCGAGGCAGTTGAACCGGGTCACCACGAAGACGGGCGGACGTCCGGGGCCCAAAGGGTGGACGTCGTGGATGTCCACATCGCCGGTCGTGCGGCCCTCCAGCGGCACGAAGACCGCGTCGTAGCCGTCCTGTACCTGTCCAGGATCTAGGAAGTTCTCGAACCGCCAGAGCTGGTAGAGCGACGACAACCACAGCGTTCCGTCCGGTCCGGCGCCAAGGCCCATGCATCTGGGGAAGCTGCGCTCGAAAATGGACAGGCGCCCGGTCTCGGCATTCGATCCGATCAGGAAGATCTTGCCCGCCTGGTAAGTGGTGAACCCGATGCTGGCACCGGTGCTGGCAAGCCAGGGGGCGAAGGTCCGTGACGGTTGGAGTTCCAGTTGCGGCGCTGCGGCCTGCTCGGCGCCGTCTTCGGTGCCTGCAGTCATGGTCTCGTCGGTCTGCACGAATCCCTCCCCAATCAACTTAGGCGAGTCTATCGGGTTTCGGCGGGCCCCAACAAGATCTGGCGCGATCCGGGACTGTCTCAGCGGCTTAGCCAGCCGGATGCAGCTCTAAGCAGCGTTCTCAAGAGGTTCACGGTTGATGCCGACAACGATTCGTAGTCCAATAGTTAAGGGGAAATTTTGCGTACCGGATGGGATTGCTGGTGTGCTTATGACTTTTTGAGAGGGTGGGTCCCATGAGTGACTATGCTGGCGTGACGCTGACCGGTACCTATGGGGAGGCGCTCGGCAGCACCTCTGCCATCATCGGAGACATCAACGGCGACGGTTTCGCGGACTTCGCGGTCAGCGCGGCACCCGCCTATTTCGGGGAGCTTGGCGGCGCGGGTGGCGTATACATCGTCTTCGGCAGTGACGACCTTCCCCGCACGTTGAATATCAGCGAGATCGACGGCACGAACGGGTTCCGCATCGACGCGGACTACAATCTCGGATCCCCGTATTACGGCTTCGGCTATAGCAGTTTCGGCAGCGACATTGTCGGCCTCGGCGATGTGAACGGCGACGGGGTCGACGACTTCGCGATCGCCCAGATCAGCAGCAACAATGGGTTCTACGGGCCACAGCAGGGCGTGGCCTACATCGTACTTGGCGGGCAGGATTTCGGAGACACAGCTGTAGTTTCGGAGATCGCCGATTACCGCATAGACACGCCCGGCATCGTCGGCGAGGTGATCGCGCTCGGCGACATCAACGGAGACGGTTTCGCCGATGTGGGTGTCATCACGGCGGATCTCTCGGCTCAGAACTATGTCTATGCCGACTTCAACTATCTGAGCGATCTGAACGGGAACGGGGTCTACGACGAGTTCGAGGAGGATGGTGAGACCCGTACGGGCGAGTTCCAATATACTGGTGAGATCGTTCTGCGGCGCGGTGAGACCACAGGTTACGTCATCTTCGGCACCGACCAGC
>JBCDID010000208.1:0-6638 GCA_038749355.1 Pseudomonadota bacterium
AACTTTGCCCACGAAAACGGGCTGATCCACCGGGACATAAAGCCCGGATCGGCGGGGTCGAGCTGGTCAACCACCTGCCCACCGGCCGGACCTATCACCAATACATCAACCCCAAACGCTCCATGCCGAAGGAGGCGTTCGACGTCCACGGTCTCGGCGATGACTTCCTGCGCGACAAGCCGGTCTTTGCCGAGATTGCCGATGCCTTCCTTGCCTTTGTCGGGGATGCGAAACTGGTGATCCACAATGCAAGCTTCGACATGGGCTTCATCAACATGGAGCTTGAGCGGCTGGGCAAGCCCGCGCTGCCCGGGCGGCAGGCCATCGACACCCTGAGGATCGCGCGCGAGAAGTTTCCCGGGGCGCAGGCGTCGTTGGATGCCTTGTGCAAGCGGTTCGGGGTCGACAACTCGAACCGGACGCTGCACGGGGCGCTGCTCGATAGCGAGATCCTGGCGGAGGTCTACCTCGAACTGCTCGGCGGGCGGCAGCAGGGCATGTCACTGGAGGTCCGCTCGCGTGGCAATGGCGGCGCTGCGACTGCGGCGGACTGGGTACCGCCGCCTCGCCCCCGCGCCCTTTCGCCCCGCCTGACGGATGCGGAACGTGCCGCCCATGATGCTTTCATCGATGAGCTTGGCGACGCAGCCTTATGGCGGAACTGACATTGGCCCGATCATCCCCGCGATATTGGGACTCGCCGCGCTTTGAGCCGGCACGTAGCTGTGCTAGCGCTCCACGGAAATCACATGGAGAGATCTCATGGCCGTTGCCGCTGAAGCCCCTCGTCCGTCAGAGTCCGATCAGGTTGCTGCTCTGATCGCACGCGCCCGAAGCGCGATGGACCTCTATGAGAACCTCGATCAGGGGCGGGTCGACGAGGCAGTCACGGCGTTGGCATGGTCCATCTACAAGCCAGAGAACGCCCGGTTGCTGGCCGAACTTGCCGTCGAGGACACGGGCCTCGGCAATGTCGAGAGCAAGGTGATCAAGAACACGCGCAAGACATTCGGCACGCTCCGCGATCTGATGCGGGTGCGCACGGTCGGTGTGATCTCGGAAGAGCCCGAGAAAGGTCTGGTCAAGTACGGCAAGCCGGTGGGCGTGGTCGGTGCCGTCTGCCCGTCCACGAACCCCGCGGCGACCCCTGTGAACAAGGCAATGATGGCGCTGAAGGGCGGGAATGCAGTGATCATCTCTCCGTCGCCTGCAGGTTCGGCGACGACTGCGAAAACCGTCGAGCTGATGCGCGCCGAGCTTGCCAAAGTCGGCCACCCGGAAGATCTCGTTCAGATCCTGCCGGCTCCGGTCAATATGGCGATGACCGGAGCGCTGATGGATCAGTGCGATCTGGCGGTAGTGACGGGGTCGCAGAACAATGTGAAGCGCGCCATGCGGTCCGGCACCGTGGCGATTGGCGTCGGAGCAGGCAACGTGCCGGTGATCATCGATTCGACGGCAACGCTGGATGATGCAGCCGAGAAGATCTGCGCGTCGAAGATCTTCGACAACTCGACGTCCTGCTCGTCCGAGAATGCCGTCGTCATCCTTGATGACGTCTACGAGGATGCCATCGCGGCGCTGGAGCGTGCCGGAGGTTGGCGGTGCTCGCCCGGAGAGGTGACGCAGATCGAGAACACGCTTTGGGTGAATGGCAACCTGAACCGTCAGGTCATCGCCAAGGATGCCGACGTCGCGGCTGAGGTGTTCGGCCTGCCAGAGGATGCGAAGGCCCGGAAGTTCTTCATGGTCGAGCAGGAGGTTGTGGGCTGCAAGCATGGCTTTGCGGACGAGAAGCTCTCACTGGTGCTGACCGTCTACCGTGCCCGCGACTTCGACCATGCGCAGGAGGTCTGCGACCAGATCCTGAACGTGACGGGGCTCGGCCATTCGGTCGGGATCCATACCGACAATATGGACCATGCCCGTGCGCTGGCGGCGCGGACCGATGTGGTGCGTGTGCTGGTCAACCAGGCGCATACCTTCGGTAATGGTGGCTCGTTCAACAACTGCCTGCCCTTTACCCTGTCCATGGGGGGGGGAACCTGGGCCGGGAACACGATTTCCGATAACCTGAACTGGTCGCATTTCGTGAACATCACGCATCTTGTGACGACTATTGCCGAGGATAAGCCGTCGGAAGAGGCGCTGTTTGGGGCGCATTGGCAGAAGTACGGGAAGTAGGTTTGTCCCTTCGGGACCCGGGGGGGGGCGCTGCCCCCGCACCCCCGAGGTGTTTCCGGCAAGATGAAGAATGGGGGGTAGATGAACTTCGAGGAATTCGCGGCGAAGCCGCTTTTGGCTGCAGGTGGGGTTACCGTTCCGCCGAGCCAGATCGCCCTTACGGTCGATGAAGCCGGTGCCGCCGCCGAGGCGGTCAACCCTTGCGTGGTCAAGGCGCAGGTCCCCACCGGCAAGCGCGGCAAGGCGGGTGGGATCAAGCTGGCCTCCAATGCGGGTGAGGCGCGGGAGCACGCCGCCGACATCCTCGGCATGGACATCGGCGGGTTCACGGTCGGTAAACTCCTGATCGAAGGTCAGGTCCCCATTGCCCGTGAGCTCTACGCTGCAATTCTCAACGATCCTGTCACCTGTGGCCCGGTTGTTCTGTTCTCGCCGCTCGGGGGCATGGACGTCGAGGAAGCCGCCGAGCAAGATCCCGATGCCATGCGCCGGATGCCCGTGGATATCCGTCATGGGCTGGACATCGTTCAGGCCGCCACATTGCTGGATGGCCTCGACCTGCCGCCTGCGGTCGCCGAGGTGTTGGTCAAGCTCTACGACGTTTACCGCGCCAACGATGCGGAACTGCTCGAGATCAACCCGCTGGTCCTGACGACCGACGACACCGTGGTCGCGCTCGACTGTAAGTTCACGCTTTGCGATAGCTCGATCCCCCGCCAAACCGAGATCGCGCCCAACGGCACCCCCGACCCGCTTACGGATATCGAGGCCGAGGCGGCGGCGGCAGATCTCAAGTACATCGAACTCGGCGGATCGGTCGGTGTGCTCGCCAACGGCGCAGGGCTGACCATGACCACCATGGACGCGATCACACACTACGGCGGGCAGCCCTCAAACTTCCTCGAGATTGGCGGCGAGGCCTACACCAAGTCCGAGATCGCCCTGAAGATCCTGCTGAAGAATCCCAACATCAAATCGCTGCTGGTGAACTTCTGCGGGGCTTTCGCGCGGACGGACGTCATGGCGGGCGGCGTGGTCGAGGCTTGGAAGGCCCTGAAGCCCGACATCCCTGTCTTCTTCACCATCCATGGAACCGGCGAGGACGAAGCAGTCGCGCTGGTGCGCCGTGAACTGGGCATTGAGCCCTACGACCTGATGGACGACGCGGTAAAAGCCGCCGTGGAGGCAGCCAGATGATCCCTCGCAAGGAACACCGCATTCTCGTCCAGGGCATCACCGGCAAGCAGGGCACCTTCTGGACCGAGAAGATGATCGAATACGGCGCGACCGTCACCGGTGGCGTGAACCCCAAGAAGGCGGGAACCGAGCATCTTGGCGTGCCCGTCCACGCGACCGCCCGCGATGCGGCAGGGACGTTCGACATCTCGGTCATGTTCATCCCGCCCATGGCTGCCAAGGCCGCCGGGATCGATGCTTGCGAGGCCGGCGCGAAGCTGCTGGTCTGCCTCACCGAGCACATCCCCTCCCACGACGTGATGGAGATGCACGCCGCCGCACGCGTAAATGGGACCCGGATCGTCGGGCCGAACACGGCCGGGATCGTGACGCCGGGCGAGACCTTTGTCGGTATCCTGCCCGCCTTCAACGACCGGGTGTTTCAGAAGGGCCGGATCGGGGTGATCTCGCGGTCGGGGTCCTTGGGGACGCTGGTGAGCCTGAACCTCGTGCAGAACGGGATGGGCCAGTCGGTGGTCTATGGCGTTGGTGGCGATCCGATGATCGGGACCACGACGCGGGAAGCGTTGGAGTTCCTGAATGCGGACGAGAACACCGATGCGATTGCGATCTGCGGCGAGATCGGAGGGTCTGCGGAGGAAGAGGCCGCCGAGGTCGCCAAAACCATGTCCAAGCCCGTAGCCGCGTTCATCGCCGGGCGCGCCTCTCCGCCGGGCAAGAAGATGGGACACGCAGGTGCCATCGTGTCTGGCGGCTCAGGCGACTACCCCTCGAAACGCCGAGCGCTGGAGGCCGCAGGGGTCGCCGTCGCCGATGTCCCCAGCCAGTTGCCGGGACTTTTGGCTGCCGCACTATGAGCTTGCTCGACCCCCAGGACTGGACCTTTCCCTGCCCCATCGCCTACGGGCCCGGGCGGATTGCCGAGATCGGGGAGATTGCCCGTCGTGCGGGGATGTCGAACCCCTTGGTGGTCACGGACCGGGGCTCCCGCGACCTGCCGTTCATCAGGCAAATCAGGGAGACCCTCGGGACCTCGGGTCTGCATGCCGAGATCGCGCCAAACCCGCGCGATGACGAGGTTTCGGCCGGGTGCGAAGTCTACCGTGCGGGCGGTCATGATGGGATTGTCGCGGTCGGCGGGGGCTCCGGGCTCGACGGGGCCAAGGCCATTGCACTGACCGTGAACAACGATCTGCCGATCGGCAGGTTCGACTATCTGCAGCCGCAGCCGGAGGTCGCCACGCCCTTCCCGCCGCTGATCACCGTGCCCACGACGGCAGGTACCGGTGCCGAGAGCGAGACGACGGCGATGGTTACCGACACGCAGGCGATGACCAAGTACTGCGCCTGGCACTCCAACGCCAAGGTCAGCCATGTGATCCTGGATCCGGAACTGACCGTGGGCCTGCCGCGGAACCTGACGGCCTGGACCGGGATGGATGCGCTGACCCACGCGATTGAGGCCTATCTTGTGCCGGGGTTCCACCCGCTCTGCGATGGGCCGGCCTTGGAGGGGCTGCGCCTGATCCGCCGGTACTTGGTACGTGCGGTCGAGGTGCCCGATGATCTGGAGGCACGCGGCGGCATGCTGGTGGGCTCTTGCCTGGCCGGGGTGGCCTTCCTGAAGGGGCTCGGCCTGGTCCATGCGATCTCCCACATGGTCGGTGCCGAGTTCGATACCCATCACGGGCTGACCAATGCGGTTCTGTTGCCGCCGGTGCTGAAGTTCAATGAGGGCGCGATTGCCGACAAGGTGATGCCGATGACGGATGCCATGGGCCTGCAGGACCGGTCCTTCGATGGGCTCTATGCCGATATCTGCGCGCTCTGCGACCGGCTTGAGATCCCGCGTGGGCTTGCGGAGCTGGGCGTGACGGGTGACCGCGTGGACGCGTTGGCGTCCAAGGCCATGACCGATGGAGCAGCCGGGACCAACCCGCGTGAGGCGACGCTGGCAGAGATGGCGGAGCTGATCGCGGCGTCCCTCGACACCGCCCGCTGAACCCCAGAGCTATCCGACAGGCGCCATCGATGCGATCCGCGCGTCGACCTGCTCGCGACTGGTCTTCTCGAATTGCGGCAACTCGTTCTGGCCGAGACAGGTGTTCAGCATCCGCATGGCCTCGCGCGTGTAGTCGGCGACGTGGCGGATGAAGCCCTCTGATCGGGTGTCGCGCAGCACGAACGGGGTGCCACCCTCGTCATCGAGATTGTAGTCGGCGGTGAGGATGCGCACCTCGATGCCGTTACGGAACAGGCCCTGGATCGTTTCGACATACTGGCCGAGCAGGGACAGGTCGGTCAGGGGCGACGTGTAGGCATCACCGCAGTCGACCAGTGTCACCTGTTGCACCCGGTCCGCGAGACCGGCCTCCGCCAGCGTGGCGAACATGGTCTCGATGGCCTCAAGCGCAGGGCCCGCCGTATTGGCCTGCACATGGCACCGCCGTTCGAAGAAGCCGACGACTTCCACCGGTTTCTCGGCGATTTCCGGGACGAGCGCATGCAAGCCGTCGCCCAAAGTTGCCGTTCCCTGCAGATCCAGCGGGTCATTTCTGATCGCGATCGCCGCGAAGACGTCATCCGGAAGATCGATATTGCCGGTGATCCGAACGAGATTTTCCATACGCCCACCCTTTCCAAGTACTCCTATGCCGGTCCGCAAGCTGAACCGACGGTTCTTCGCTCCAAGTCCGGTCCGGCTATGGCTCGCTGCCCCATGCGAGCCGGAAAGCTCATCTGCGTGGTGCGCTGGGGAGGTTTCAAGCTGCGAGGCTATTGTCGCTCCGCCGCCTCAACAGCCGATGGGATCTTGAGCCTATGCGGCTCCGCGACGCGATTGCCGCATTCTCTTCAAGCCAAGACCCATCACGCGCCGTCAAACGGGCCGGAACCAATCAGCACGCCCGTGCCACAGATTTAATGACGCCAGACACCTTAAAATACGAACCGTGGGCTTATGGCCCAATAAGGAAAGCATATGACCGCGGCGCCCCGGGTGTCGGGGCGGTTGCTTTTCTTCCCGCCAAAGGGCCGCCGCCAGATGGCGCAGTGATCGATGTGAGGTTTACGCGTGCGCAGGTGCCGGGTGGGCGTCCGAAGTATGCTTATCCAGCGCCTCCTGTATGGTGCCGATCAACCACTCCCGCTCCGCGGTCTTCGGCTGGCTTTCCTCCCAGTAGACGGTGAACGTGAACGTATCCTCGTCGAGCGGCAGCGGCAGCACCTCGAGCTCCGCGTTCTCGCGCAGCCTGGCC
>JBCDID010000209.1:0-6625 GCA_038749355.1 Pseudomonadota bacterium
AAGGAAGTCGGCGAAGAGGGCACAGATTACGTAGATCAGGATCACGAGGATTCCGAAGCTTGCCGTCAGCGGCGCTTGCCGCGCGGGCTTTGCCGTCAACTCAGGCGTTGCCCGCCGGAGAACTTCGCGGAACACCCATGCGGCCGCTCCGCAGCTCATGATGACCCAGACGAAGTAGAAGATGGGTGCCAGCCATCCCCGGATGCCCGTGCCTCCAAGGACGCTCTCGAAGGCCGTCATTCCGGCCCAGAAGAAAACGGCACCGGCGACCAGGGCGATGGCCCCGCCGATCAGTGCGCCAGCCAGGCAGATCAGGCTCGTGACGAGCGCGCTTTGCCCGCCTGTGCCTTCGCCGTCCATTGTTGCATTCATGCTCATGACTGCCCCCTCACTTCGGATGCCGCAGACGCGGGTTCGACAGGATCGAAAGCACGTCGGCAGTCAGGTTCAATAGGATGTACGCCGCCGCGAAGATCAGGCAGCAGGCCTGCACCACGGGGATGTCGCGGATCTTCACGCTGTCGACGAAGAGCTGTCCGACGCCCGGGTAGACGAAGACCACCTCGACCACGACCACGCCTGTGATCAGGTAGGCGAGGTTCAGCGCGATGACGTTGATGATCGGCGCGAGCGCGTTCGGCAGGGCGTGCACCACGATAATGCGCATCGGGTTCAGACCCTTGAGCCGCGCCATCTCGATATACGGCGATGCTAGCAGGTTGATGATCGCGGCCCGTGTCATGCGCATCATGTGCGCCGTGACGACCAGCGTCAGCGTGAGCGCGGGCAACATTGTGGCGATCAGTCGTTCCCCGAAACTCATCGAATCGTAGATATTCGAAAGCGATGGGAAGATCGGATACATGACCGCGAGGAACAGCATCAGCACGTAGGCCACGAAGAACTCCGGCGAGGAGATCGACGTCAGCGTGGCCACGTTGGCTGCCCGGTCGAAGAAGGTATTGCGGAAGAGCGCCGCCAGTACTCCAATGAAGAGCGAGAGCGGCACAGCGATGGCCGCGGCCACAAGCGCCAGGAACAGCGTGTTGGCGAACCGGTCGTGCAACTGCTCGGCCACTGGGCGCTTGTTCCCGAAGGAAGTCCCGAAGTCGCCTTGCAGGGCATTGCCCAGCCACTGGAAGTACCGCACGTAAGCGGGTTGATCGAGACCGAGCTCCTTTCGGATCGCTGCCACCGATTCCTCGGTCGCCGCCTGGCCCAGGATTTCCTCTGCAAAGTCGCCCGGAAGCGACTCCACCGCTATGAAGATGACCAGAGAGACGACGAGGAGGGTCACCAGACCCAGTCCCAGTCGTTTGGCCAGTAGTGATATGATATCGGCCTTGATTGCCACGAGCTGTTTCCCTGTCACACCGGGATCGCTGTTTCATCAAAGTTATATGCGATCCCCACGCGACATTCTTTGTCGCGTCCGGAGCATCGCGCAAGGGGCAAAGCTCGTGTTTGAATCAAATTATAGCGGTTTTCGCTTGCACTGGCCCGCCGATTGCGTTCTTTGCCGTGCGTGTGGGGGGCAAGGACGTGTGCTTTGGTCCAACCGTCAGAGAAACGGGGACCAGCGCGCAGCACGGTATGCAGGGAGTGTATCAATGGGCATTACCAGCCGCATCAGAGTTCTTTTGACCGCAGCAGCCTTCGGAACGGCAAGCCTGTCCTTCGCCGCGGAACCGGTTCGCGTCGCCTATATCGACCCGATGTCCGGACCCTTCGCCTCGACCGGCGCGCAAGGCATCGCACAGTTCCGCTATGCTGCGGATGTCCTGGTGAATGAGAAGGGCGGGGTGCTCGGCGGGCGTCCGATCGAGATTGTCGGCTTCGACAATAAAGTAAGCCCGAAAGAAACCCTTATTCAGCTTCAGGTCGCTATTGACCGGGGCATCCGCTTCATCGCACAGGGAAACGGATCGCATGTCGCCAACGCGCTGAACGAAGCCATCGTTAAGCACAACCGGCGCAATCCGGACAAGCGTGTATTGTACATGAACTATTCGGCCGTCGATCCTGTGATGACGAACGAGAAGTGTAACTTCTGGCATTTCCGTTTCGACGCCAATGCGGACATCAAGATGGACGCGCTGACAGATGTCATGGCCGCGGATGCGGATCTGAAGAAGGTCTACATCATTGGGCAGGACTATTCGTTCGGGAAGTCCGTGGCTTCTGCCGCGACCCGGATGCTCGCCGACAAGCGGCCCGATATCGAGATCGTCGGCAATGAGCTTCACCCGATCGGCAAGGTGAAGGACTTCACTCCGTTCGCGCGGAAGATCATGGCTTCGGGTGCTGACGCGGTAATCACGGGCAACTGGGGTGCCGACATGGTGGGGATCGGCAAGTCGGTGATCGGTGCTGGATTCGACGGGCCGATCTACACCTTCTACGCGGCATCCGACGGGATCACCCGTACGCTCGGTGCTGACGGCAAGGGCAAGATCCGCATCATCGGCCCTGGCAGTTTGAACCCGCCACAGACCGAACGGGTCGGAGTCTATGTCGAGGGCTTCAAGGCGCGTCATCCGGACAAGGACGTGGCGCAGCCCCGCATCACCCATGTCGTCTCAATGCTGGCGCAGGCCATCAACGATGCAGGCACCGCAGACGACGTAGCCAAGGTGGCGTCTGCCATGGAGGGGATGGAGCACGACAGTATCTGGGGCGGAAAAGTCGTCATGCGGGCGCAGGACCATCAGGCCATCCAGAATGTCTATGTTATGGCGCACTCGGACGAGAACATCAGCCATGACCTCGATAATTCCGGCTTCGGTCTTCTGCGCGAGGCGACGGTCGAGCAGGCCGGGCTGAACAGCCCGACCACCTGTGATATGCAGCGGCCATGAGGTCACGGGCGGTCTGAACCCCGCCCAACACCTGTCGGCATGGACTGGTTTCTGATCAACCTGATTGACGGGCTCGTCACCGGGCTCCTGCTGTTTCTGCTGTCATCAGGGCTGACGCTGATCTTCTCGATGCTGGGCGTGCTGAACTTCGCACACGCGTCGTTCTACATGCTCGGCGCCTATTTCGGGTACCAGATCAGTGGTGCGCTGGGGTTCTGGCTGGCCCTATTGGTCGCGCCCCTGGTGGTCGGCGGACTAGGGGCGCTGGTCGAGCGCCACGGCCTGCGCCGGGTCCATGCACATGGGCATATCCCGGAGCTGATCTTCACATTCGGACTCGCGCTGCTGATCGAGGAGCTTGTGCAGTTCGTGTGGGGACGCGCCCATGTGCCCTACGAGGCTCCGGCGGCGCTCGCACACCCTGCCTTTAGCATCGCGGGAAACGCGGTCGAGGCGTACAAGATCTTCATGATCCTCCTGGCGCTCGGCATCTTTGCGGGGCTCTTGTGGCTGGTAACGCGGACACGAACCGGGCTCATCATCCAGGCGGCACTGACCAATCCCCAGATGGTGCAGTCGATTGGACATGACGTGCCGCGGCTCTTTATGCTGGTCTTTGGGGCAGGGACGGCGCTTGCCGCTGTCGCGGGGGTGATCGCCGGGCCCGTGCTCGGGACATTCCCAGGCATGGGCGTCGTACTGGGTTCAATCGTGTTCGTCACCATCGTGATCGGCGGGCTCGGATCGATCACGGGTGCGCTGATCGCCTCCTTGGGGCTCGGTTGGCTGACCACCTTTGCCAAGGCGTCGAGCTTTTCAGGCGCGGACATACTGGCAGCCATCGGACAGGAGGGCGTCGCCGACACCGCGACCGGCGCACTTGCCGATCTGACGACCGTGACACTGCCGCAGATCGGGGATGTGCTGCCATATCTCGTCATGGTTCTGGTGCTGGTCCTGCGCCCCTCGGGTCTGATGGGACGGCGCGAGACATGAGGGCGGTGCTCCCCTGGGCCGTCGCGGCAACCGCAATCGTTGCTTTGCCTTTCACTTTCCCAGGCGGCGGGACCATCACGATCCTGAACCAGATGGCGATCACGATCACCTTCGCGCTAAGCTACAACATGCTGTTGGGGCAGGGGGGGATGCTGTCCTTCGGCCACGCGGTCTACATGGGTTTGGGCGGCTACGGGGCCGTTCACTTGATGCGATGGATCGAGACAGATGGGCTGTCGATCCCGCTTCCGCTGGTCCCGTTGGCAGGCGCGTTCGTCGGATTGGCCTTCGCCGCACTCGTGGGCCTCATTTCCCTGCGACGCGCGGGCACAACATTCGCGATGATCTCGCTTGGAGTGGCGGAATTGGTGGTGGCCTCAGCGGTCATCATGGTGACCATCTTTGGCGGCGAGGGGGGGATCTCGGCTGACCGCACAATGGGACCGCGAGTGTTTGGCAGCCAGTGGTTCACGGCGGCGGAAGTGTACTGGTTGATTGCGGGGTGGGCCTTCGTCTCCGCACTTCTGATGTACCTCTTCACCCAGACTCCTGCAGGACGAGCCGCCAATGCGGTCAGGGACAATGCCCAACGCGCGGCCTTCCTCGGTATCTCGCCTGCGCGGACCCGGTTCGTCTCCTTCTGCGCGTCGGGCGTGTTTGCCGGGATCGCGGGCGCGTTGTTGGCCATCAATCTGGAGATCGTGACGGACGAGGCGCTGGGTCTGCAAACCTCCGGTGAGATCCTGCTGGTCACCTTTCTCGGCGGGGTTGGTCATTTCGCCGGGCCGGTGCTAGGTGCCATCGCTTTCACGCTGGTCAAGACGGTGATCGGGCTCGAGACACCGTTTTGGGGTCTCTATACCGGTGCGCTCTTCGTGGTGCTCGTGATGTTCGCGCCGCGCGGACTGGCCGGGATCATAGCGGACCATCTGGACGCTGTTCGCCGAGGCCAACTCGGAAAGCTGATGGTCCCTTACCTCCTCGTGACGTGCTCCGGACTTGCCGCACTGCTCGGCGCCATCGGGTTGCTGGAACTTGCCTTCCATCTCCGCGAGGCCGGGATCGGTAAAACCGCTCTGACCTTGTTCTGGACAGGAATGGATGCGGCACACCCTCTGCCATGGGTGGCCTTTGCCACGCTCGGGGTTGCGGGGTGTGTTCTCTGCTATCGGAGCCTTCCAACACTGCGGGCGCGGCTGGCCGAGGTGCGTACACCATGAGCGCGCTCAGTATCCAGGGCGTCTCCAAATCCTACGGTCGCACGAAGATCCTGCGCGATGTGACGCTCGCTATCCCCGCATCGGAGCGCCACGCGATCATCGGGCCGAACGGAGCGGGCAAGTCGACGCTGTTTCACGTGGTCTCCGGCCTGACCTCGCCGACCTCGGGGGCGGTCCTGCTGCATGGTCAGCCAATAGGCGGGCTCGCCCCACATCTGGTTGCACGACGCGGGCTCAGCCGGTCTTTCCAGATCACCAATCTTTTCCCGCGCCTCAGCGTGTTCGAGAACGTCCGGTGCGCGTTGCTGCAGGCGCGTGGTTACGGGCTGTCGTTCTTGCATCTGTTAGGGCGGGCGAAGGGGCTGAACGCCGAGGCAGGCGAGTTGCTGGAGAGCATTGGCCTGGCAAACCGCCGAGACGTGCCAGCAGGTGGCCTTTCCTACGCCGAACAGCGGGCATTGGAGATCGGCGTGGCTGTCGCCGGGGATGCTAGAGTTGTTCTGCTCGATGAGCCTACTGCGGGGATGTCGCGGACGGAGACCGAAGCCACCGTTGCTCTTATCCGCCGGATGACCGAGGGACGCACGCTTGTCATGGTCGAACACGACATGGCCGTCGTGTTTGAACTGGCCGAGAGGGTCAGCGTCCTCGTGGACGGCGGCATTCTTGCGACTGGCACTCCAGAGGCGATCCGGGCGGACCCCCGCGTTCAAGAGGCCTATCTGGGCGCGGCGCCGGAGTTGGCCCAATGACAGCGCCGCTTCTGAGCATTCGGGACCTTCACGCCTGGTACGGTCAGGCGCATGTGTTGCAGGGTATCGACCTTGAAGCGGGCGCCGGTGAGACCGTGGCGTTGCTTGGTCGCAATGGCGCTGGGCGAAGCACGATTTGCCGGTCAGTGATGGGGCATGTGCATGCTGCCGGGACGGTGCAGTTTGACGGTCGCGATGTTCTGGGTCTTCCCCCTCATGAAGTTGCCTGTGCAGGTGTCGGCCTTGTGCCCGAGAATCGCGAGGTTTTCCCAGGGCTGACGACGCGGCAGAACCTTTTGCTGGGGCTGAAGCCTGGGCAAAGGGATGGGGAGGGTTCGTGGACCCTGGCCCGGATGATGGAGATGTTTCCCAATCTCGAAACCCGCGCGGAGGTGGACGCGGCAATGCTGTCCGGCGGCGAGCAACAGATGTTGTCCATCTGTCGTACGCTCATGGGGGCCCCTCGGCTGATCATGATCGATGAGCCAACCGAGGGCCTCTCGCCGCAAATGACCGCGACTGTGCGCGACCTGATCCGCGAGATCGCGGTCGCAGGTACCGCGGTGCTGCTGGTGGAGCAGAAGCTGACCATCGCCATGGAGATCGCTGACCAGGTTCTGGTGATCGGGCAGGGTAGGGTGCAATTCTCGGGAACACCTGCTGAACTGGCCAACCGTGCCGACATCCGGCAGGCATGGCTTGAGGTCTGACCGCCCGGACAGCTTAATCCCCGGGCCAGCGCCCGTGCAGGACCTCTTCAACGGTGCGTTCCGATCTGCCGAGTGCTGACAGCGCCTCC
>JBCDID010000210.1:0-6607 GCA_038749355.1 Pseudomonadota bacterium
ACCTCGCACGCAGTGCCGGAGGGTCGTCGGGCGGGTCCGCCGCGGCGCTCGCGAGTGGCCAGGTCTGGCTCGCGACCGGCAACGATCTTGGCGGCAGCCTGCGCACGCCCGCCGGGTTCAACGGTATTGTCGGTTTGCGGCCCAGCCCTGGCCACTCGCGAGCGCCGCGGCGGACCCGCCCGACGACCCTCCGGCACTGCGTGCGAGGTTCCAGGGGTTCCGAGTGAGACCATTCACCGGGTTGAAAGTGTGCCCTCCGGCCCATTCGGGCACATTGGACTTCGCAATCGGGATCGCGCCGTTCTGCTCCAGTCTCGCGACGGTCACGTCCGATTGATCGGCGACATGGTCGCAGTAAATGGGCGAGCCATACGTGGTCCGCAAACCGCCTACGTCATTGTAGTCCTTCACCGCAATCGGCAGGCCCGCGAGGATCTTGGGATCATTCTGGCCTCGCGCAACCTCCTGCGTCTTCGCTTGGGCCAGCGCGCGCTCGAAACACCTAATCGGCAGCGCGTTGATGTCGCCGTCAACCTGTTCGATCCTCTGAATGGCAGCCTGGATCAGATCGGTTGGCTGAAGCTCACGCTGGCGCAAGGCTAACACCGCCTCGGTCGCTGACATGCGATAAAATTCATCCGATTGCATTCTCGCCCCCGCCGGTTCCACTGTCCCGCACACACTCTAGAGGCCTGGGGCAGGGGTTCAATCGGCGCGAATCCCGTGCGACGGGCAGGGCCCTTAGTCTTCAAGACCAAAGGCCGCGTCAGGAACAAGCCGCCCCGCGCGCCAGATGTCCTTGTCGTCGGCGGTCACCGTCGGCTCCGCCACCATCCAACAGATCTCCCCCGGTGCATAGTCCCCGCATGTATGGAAGTGCAGCCAGCGCGGACTGCCGAAGACCGAGTTTGACCAGAGGTCCGGATCGTCCGAGGCAGGCTTGTGGAACACGCAACCGTCGTGCAGCCCGGGATGCCACGAGTGGACGCTCTGCGGCGCAATCCCAAAGAGCGATGCGACATGATCGTAGTGTTGCCTGATCCGCTCCACGGTCCAGGCGTCGCCCTCGAAGTCCATGATCTTGCCATTCTCGATCTGCGCCAGAACCACCCCGGGAATCGGCAGGCTTGCGGGCGTGTAGCTGCGCGATCCGGTCGGGCTGAGGAACCCTGTCAGCGCGACCCTGCCCGAGAACGAGTTCGCCTTAACAGGGCGCGGCACGCACATGGGGAATCTTCGAACGGTCACGTCCTCCGGCTCCGCGCCCATTTGGTTCCCCCGCAGATGCGTGCCCAGCGGGCATGTGACCTCAATGCTCTTGGCCTTGGCGAGAACCGTGTCAATCCGATGTTTCAGGTCGACCATCTCGGCATGCGGGCGGGTCCCGAAGCCGGAGGCAAGCGCCTCGGCCGTCCGGGCGTAGCTCACCAGCGTGGTCCGTCCTGGCTCCCGGGCCGCGAAACGGTCCTGATCCCCGATCCGGGCAAACCAGATCTCGATATTGGCAGCGGCGGTCGCCGCCCTTGCGGAGGGAGAGAGGAACGTGCCCGGTCCGCCAACTTCGACAATGGTAGTGTATCCGCCCAGGTCTTGTGCAACCTTTGCCACAGCCCTCGGTGCGGCGAGATCATACCAGCCAAGCGCTGGGTCCTCATGCAGGATCGCCACGCGCTGGCCCGCACTTAACTCGGCACACCCCAAAAGGAGGTTCCGCGCACCCTCGTCCAACAAAGCCGGATCGGCATGGGGCAGGAAACGGGCTGATGCTTCCTTCAGACCCGGGCCGACCATGGTTCAAGCCTTCCTGTAGGCGAACGCCTTGCCGAACCGCCAGATCAGATAATCCCCGCAAGTGATGGGCTCTTCGCGCACGCCGCCTGCGCCGGGCACCTGGCCGGGGTCGATGATCGTCTCCGGGTTCGGGTCCCAGGCAAGCACCAGCGACAACCGCTCGCGCCCGGACGTATTGACCACACGGTGTGGCGTAGACTTGTAGGCGCCGCCGGTCCAGCGCGCCAGAAGATCGGCGACATTGACCACCAGGGCACCGGGCACGGGCGGTGCGTGCACCCATTCACCGTCCAGCCCCTGCACTTGCAGACCGCCCACTTCGTCCTGACAGAGCACGGTGAGCACGCCGAAATCCGTATGCGGGCCGACCCCGAACTGGTCCGCGCCTGCCTCCGGCGGCTGGGCCGGGTAGTAGACATAGGACGCCCGCGACAGCGGCCGGTCCGCCGTGCGCAGGAAGAAGTCCTCGGGTAGATCCAGCCCCAGCGCGAAGCCACGCATCAGATGGTGGGCGACCCCGTGCGCGGCCTCGAAATAGGCCATGGACACCTGTTCCAAGTCGGACACGGCAGCCGGCCAGCGGTTGTCCCCGCGCAGCGCATGGCCATCGGATGTGCCGCCTGCCCAGCCCCAGATGAAGCTCTCCTTCAGGTCGGCCTTGGCATCGTCCTGCATCTTGGCGCCGCCACGCGCGAGCCAGCCACGATGCGCGCCAGAGACGCGGACATCCTCCTTGTCGGATTGGTCTGCACGAAAGAACCGGTAGGCCGCGGCACGCGCCTGTTCGATTAGCTCCCCGGGGATGCCGTGCCCGGTGACATAAATGAACCCGAGCCCCGTGCTGGCCGCGTGCATCGCCCGCGCCACGCCTTGCGCATCCGACCCGTCGCGCAGGGGGGTGATGTCGATGGCCGGGATCTCGGTGCCCAGATGACGCGCCTCAGCGTAAGCCATCACTCTTCCTCCGAATAATAGCCAACTATGTCGCCTTCGGTGGTGACCCCCAGCCCGTTGATCGACCGGTTCACGTAGTTAAAGTAGCAGATGATCTGATTGATCTCGAGGATCTGCCCGTCATCGAGACCCGCATCGCGCAGCGCCGCGACATCCGCCTCGACCATCGCGCCTGGCTCCAGGGTCAGCTTCTCCGCATAGCGGCACATGGCGAGTGCGGCCCCGTCCAGCGCCCGCTCGGGCCTTGCTGATTGCAGCGCATCCCAGATGGCATCGGCGCGGGCCTCATCCCCCATCAGGTGGCGCGCATTGGCCCAGTGATTGGCAAGCGAATAGGTGCAGCTGTTCAGGATGGACACATAGGAGGCCACCGTCTCCTGCAACCACGTGGGGATCGTGTTGGCGTCGTCATGGAGCGCGGCCTTGTAGAGCCTCATGTGCCCGCGCATAGTGTTGGGGCGCAGCGAGTGCACACGGAGCACATTGTCCACGGTCCCGTGCGGCGTCCGGGCACCTGCCAAAGCGTCCGTCAGATCGGCATCCGCCTCCTCTTCCGCGATCATGTTGATCCATGCGCTCATAGCTTCCTCTCGTCCGAACCCATCCTGCGTTCCAGCCAGCGCACGCCCGCTGACAGGATCAACACCAGAACCAGGTATTCCAGCGCCAGCACCGTGTAGATCTCGAGCGCCCGATACTCGGTCACGATCAGCTCGTTTGCCTTGCGCGTCAACTCGGGCGCGCCGATGATGCTGACCAAAGCGGACATCTTGACCACGTAGATGAACTGGTTGCCGAGCGCGGGCAGGATGCGCCGGATCGCCTGTGGCAGGATCACGTAGCGCATGGTGTCGGGGTAGTTCAGCGAGATCGCCTTGGCGGCCTCGATCTGGCCGCGTGGGACGGACTGGATGCCTGCGCGGAACACCTCGGCCAGGAACGCGCTCTCGCCGATGGCCAGCGCCACCACGCCTGACCAGAACAAGGCGATCCGGATGTCGAGGTCCGGCAGCCCGTAATAGACCCACAGGATCAGGACCAACAGCGGGATCGCGCGGATGACCTCGACGTAGCCGCGGTAGAGGCGCTGGAGCCACCGGTTCGATGACAACCCACAAAGCGCGATCAACAGCGCCCCGGGAATCGCGATGATCAGCGCCATGAACGACAGCTTGATCGTGTACCAGAAGCCCGAGAGCATGAACCACAGGTTCGACCGTCCGTTCGGCAAGGTCGGGTCGACAACGTACCAACCACCGGAGCCACAGGCGGTGAGCACCAGGCAAAGCCCCAACACCAGCAACACGCGCCCGTATTGCGGGGGCGGGGGCGGGTGGGCGGGAGCCTCCGCAAAACGGGCGCGCGACCTCATCTCAATGCCCCAGGATCTGGTTGAGGAAGGTCTGGCAGCGTTCTGTCTCGGGTGCTGAGAAAAACTGCTCGGGCGGGGCGGTCTCTACGATCTCGCCCTTATCCATGAACACCATCCTGTCGGCGACCCGCTTGGCAAACCCCATCTCGTGGGTCACGACGATCATGGTCATGCCGCTACCCGCAAGTTCCGCCATAACGTCCAGCACCTCGGCGATCATCTCGGGGTCGAGCGCCGAGGTCGGTTCGTCGAACAGCATGATCTCGGGCTCCATGCAGAGCGCCCGGGCAATGGCGACCCGCTGCTGCTGCCCGCCGGAAAGTTGGCCGGGCAGCTTCTCGGCCTGCTCGGGGATGCGAACCCGCTCCAGGTACTCCATGGCCTTGGCTTCCGCCTCTTCCCCGGCCAGCCCGCGCACCCGCATCGGGCCAAGCGTTAGGTTGCGCAGCACCGTCAGGTGGGGGAACAGATTGAACTGCTGGAACACCATGCCGACGTCGCGGCGCACCTTGTCGGCGCTCCGGTCATCGAGTGCGACGCCACCCACGAGGATTTCGCCCGCGTCATGAACCTCCAGCCGGTTGATGCAGCGGATCAGCGTGGACTTGCCGGACCCGGAAGGTCCGCAGACCACAATCTTCTCTCCCGCCGCCACGTTCAACGATACGCCGGAGAGCGCCCGGAAATCCCCGAACCTCTTGTCGATCCCGCGTACCTGGATAACCGGCTGCATGCCTCCCCCTTGTGCGCAGCCTAGGCAGAATTTGACGCACTGCACACGCTTTTCCTTCCCTTCACCGTGAAAAACCGCCCATGATGCGCGCCAAGCAAACCAGGGAGATACACATGATGAAACTAGTCCCGATCAAATTGGTGGCTGCGGCCGCGGTCGCCTTCAGCCTGATGGCCGCGACGGCGGCGAAGGCCGAGTCCGTCCTGCAGGAGATCGCGTCCAGCGGTGTGCTGAAGGTCGGCACCACGGGCGATTGGAACCCGATGACCATGAAGGACCCTGCGACCAACTCCTACACCGGCTACGATATCGACGTGATGACCGAGATGGCCAAGGATCTGGGCGTCGTGGTGGAGTTCGTCGCGACAGACTGGAAGACGCTGGTCAACGGCGTGGTGGCGGGGCGCTATCACATCACCGGCTCGGCATCGATCGCGCCGAAGCGGGCGAAGGTCGCGGGCTACTCGACCAGCTATTTCAGCCTCGCGACCGTGCCGCTGACCTCGAAGGACAATGCGGGCAAGTTCAACGATTGGGTGGATCTGGATAAGGCGGATGTGATCGTGGCCGCGACCCTTGGCACAACGCAGGAACAGCAGGTCAAACAGTTCTTCCCCAATGCCCAGCACAAGATCGTCGAGGCTCCGGCCCGGGACTTCCAGGAAGTTCTGGCGGGACGTGCAGATGCCCACATCACCTCGAATGTCGAGGCCTACAAGCTGGTGGACAAGTATCCCGAGCTGATGATCGTACCCGTCGAGCAGCCCAAGGCGCGGACGCCGATTGCCATGCTGATGCCGCAGGCGGATCAGGTCTGGCTCAACTATGTCAACACCTGGATCCAACTGAAACAGGAGCGTGGCTTCTTTGACGAGCTTGGCCGCAAGTGGCAGCTCTCGAACTAGGCACCGCGTAGGGTGCATCCATGATGCACCCCTGACTCCCCATGCTGCAGGTCTATGCGATCCCGGTCAGTCTGTATTGCGCCAAGCTGCGTATCCTGCTGCGCCACAAGGGACTGGAATGGGAGGAGATCCCGCCGCCGGGCGGCTACGGATCGGACGAATACAAGACGCATGTGCCTTCGGGGAACTTGCCAGCGCTGCGGGACGGCGGTCTGCTGATCGCCGATTCCGAGGCCATTGCGGAGTATCTTGAAGAGAAATTCCCCGAACCCCCGATGCTGCCTTCTGACCCGGCGGCGCGAGCCAAGGTGCGGGAACTCTCCCGGTTTCACGACACACGATTGGAGCCTGCGCTGCGGGCTCTATTCCCATATCTCCCCGGTCGCGCAACCGCGCCAGATGGTTTCCTGGCCGATCAGTCTGGCCAGATCTCGGTGCGGCTTTCGCAGCTAGGTCGGATGATGGGGGAGGGCGCAGGGCAAACATTGTGCCTCGCCGATTGCGGTTATCCGATCAGTTTTGTGTGGCTTGAGGCGTTGGCCCCGCGCATGGGGTTCGCTCTCGAGTGGCCGGACACTGTGAGAGCCTACCGCGAGCGGTTGGCCCAAAATGCAGCCGTGGCCGACGAACTCTCCGAGTACACCCCGAAACTCACGGCGTTCCTGGACGGCTGATGCGTCTTGATCTCGCGACATGGCCGGAGATCGAGACCTACCTCGCGGAAAAATCCGGGATCATCCTGCCCGTTGGTTCGACAGAACAACACGGGCCGATGGGGCTGATCGGCACGGACGCACTTTGCGCTCAAGCGATAGCGGATGGAGCGGCGGAGACAGCGGGCGGGATCTCGGC
>JBCDID010000211.1:0-6602 GCA_038749355.1 Pseudomonadota bacterium
CTGACCACTGCTGCCGCAGCCGGGCTCGACCAGATCTCCGAAGACGCCCAAACCGCGCTTGAAGATGCAGGAGAGACGCTGTCAGAGGTCCCAGATGCCCTGGCAGGCATGGCCGAAGATGCAGCAGAGGGCTTCACAGAAACAGTGGAGGACGCAGTCGAAGCTGCCACCACCGAGGCGGAAGAGGCTGTAGAGGCTGCCGCCCAGCCACTCAACATCTTTGCCGCTCCCTCCGAGCAACAAGAGAGTGTGGCATCCGCAGAAGCCGACGCTGAACCCGAGACCGAGGATGCCGCCATAGAAGAACCGGCCTCCCCGGCTGTGGTGATGGACGACGCGCCCGAACCAGCTGAACCGAAGGCCGAGGTTGCTCCAGCGGAGACGGTCAACATCTTCTCGGCACCCAAGGAACAGCCAAGCAGTTCGTCAATCGTGAACATCTTCGCGGCACCGGCGGCGGCTGCAGCTGGCGCGGTCGCCTCGATGTTCTCAAAGGATAGCACGGCGAAGGCGGAGGAAGCCGAGGACGAGGACGCACAAGAGACGGTTGAGGCACAAGTCGAAGACACTGCAATGGAGGAGCCCGCGCTCGACGCGCAGGAAGACCCAAGCCCTGTCGAGGAAGCGGAATCTGCACCTCTGAGCTCTATTTTCGCGCCCCCGCCCAGTGCAGACAAAGTCCGTGATCTGGGCAGTATCGTGGCCGACGGCCCGCCTGCCAGCATGTTCGATCAAACCGCCGATCCAGTGACGCCCGAGCCTGAACCGCTCGTCCTTGGACCGGAGCAGCTCGTGTCAGAGCAGCTTGATGCAGCAATCGCCGAGCCCGAACCGGAACCATTTGATGCGCCCATCGAAGAACCGATAGCGCCCGAGCAACCGGTTCGCTCTATCTTTGCACCGCCACCTCAAGCAGATCCAGTCGACGCGCCGCTCGACGATCCGCAAGCGGTGCCTGCCGGTGCGTTCCGGCAGCCGGAATCGCCGGAGCCTGAACCGGAAGCGGAACCTGCGCCGGATTCCAGCAACCGTTTCCAGCAGCTCGTCTCGCTTGTGCACGGTGCCGCGACCATGGGCGCCCCGGGCGAGGGTGGATCATCTGCCACCTCTGAAACCCAGGATCCGCCAACAGACCAGCCCCTGGAAGAGCCCAATGACCTCATTGACGCCGACCACATTGCGCGGATCTCGCAGTCCGAGACAGTGGCGGATCAACTGGCCGCCGCTGCCGCATGGCTGACCCTCATGAAGGGCCAGGCCAGGTTCACACGGCGTGAGGTCATGACAGTGCTGGAGACCATCCCCACGGACAAGCCGCGCGAGCTGGCGGACCGGATCAAGGGCTTCGGCAAACTGGTGCGCTCGGGCGTGCTGGTGCTGATCGACGACGGTGTCTTCGCCATGGCTCAGACCGATCGCGAAAGGTTCCAGTCCCTGATGGACCGCAACTGACCCGTCAGTTCCCTTCGCCGGATGACGGTGCATCGGGATCGGGCTTTCCGATCCCGCGGAACAGCTTGCGAAAAGGCAGCGCCCAGAGGATACCGAGCACCACGTAGAGCACGAACTCCACGACAAGCGGGAGGCGCTCGAACTGGCCGACAATTGTCACGGCGACGACGATATATACGGGCAGCCCGATCAACAGAACCATGGCACTCAGAAACCTGCGCATGCGGTAACTCACGCTATTCTCCCGGACTGATCTCGCGCTCTGGTAGCATTTAGCCCGCGGAGCGGATTTTTGCCACAAACCGCGGTGAAGTTTCGCAGTCTGTTGCTTGCGTTGCGGAGAAAATCAATGTCTGAAGTGTTGACGCCGTGTATTCTGGCGGAGGTGGATTTGATTACGGATGAGGATGGAGCAGACATGCAGATTAAGCCGGCCATGGTCCGGCACGTCGAGTGGAGGGTGGGCTTGCCGCAGTACGGCAACCCGGGCAATGCGCCGGTCGATATCGTGAGGACCGACCCATAACACCGCTCGTCGATGCGCAGCGGGGGCGCATCTCGCGAATCCTGCTGGCGGTCTCGGAATATAGCGCCCGGACGTTCGGTCGTGCGATCATCCAGGTCCTGAACCGGCTGCCCGGGCATGCCCGGCTGGATATCCTTGTGGCCGAACCCGTGGCTGGTGCGGTCTCAAGCTGGGTCGCGAAGAGCGGTCCCGGCGCGCAGGCCTGCCTTGTCGAGGCGCCAGCCAACATGCCCTTCTCCCTTTGGACCCAGGACCTGTTCCTCGCGCGCGAGGATGGCATATTGAACATGCCGCCGCATTTCGACCGCTACAAGGATCTGGATGCGGCCCGTCTGCTGGCGCAGGGCGCAGGGCATCCGACCGCCGAGACACCCATCTATTTCGAAGGCGGCAACCTGATCGCGGCGGGCGAGCTTCTGCTGATCGGCGCCGATCTGGTGACCCAGAACGGCGGTGACGCAATGGCGTTGGCCATACAGCTAGATCCGACCCGGGAGCCGGTTGTCCTAGGCACCAATGAGCCGGTCGAGGCAGAAGTCACGGAACCCACCGAACGCCCGGCCAAGGACTGGACGCAGACGCTGCGCTGGAAGATCGCCCAGGGCAGCGCGCAACCGATGTTCCATCTGGATCTGTTCGTAGCCCCGGCGGGGACCCTGCGGGATGGCACGCCCCGGTTCCTGGTCGGCTGTCCGCGCAGGGCCGCGCGCCTGTTGCGCCATCCAGAGCGACCACACGCGCTCTCCGACCGGTTCGATGAGATCGCCGCCAAGCTGGAGGCAACCGGCGCACAGGTCATCCGCAACCCGCTTCCCTTGATCTGGAAGGACCAGCCTGCCGACAAGCACCGGACATGGTTCCACCTGCCGGTGAACAACGTGCTGCTGGAAGACCTGGGGCGCGAGGCACGCTCGGTCTGGCTTCCATGCTTTGCCAGCAAGACCTGGCCCGAGCTCGCCGTGATCGACAATGAAAACGCCGCAATCTGGGCGATGATGGGTTACTCCGTCACCCGCATCCCCTGGATGATGCCACTGGCCGAAAACCTCGGCGCGCTCCATTGCATGGCCAAGGTGGTCGCGCGCGAGATGGCCGCGACCGGCACCGCGTAGGGTGCATCCAGAGCGTGCTTGCACGCGTGATGCACCTCCGGGTCGCGAAGGGACAAGTCAGTCCCGAAACGGATCCATCACGAGGATCGTGTCATCGCGCTCCGGAGAGGTCGACAGAAGTGCTACCTGGCACTCGATCAACTCCTCGACCCGCTTGATGTACTTGATCGCCTCGGCAGGCAGATCCAACCAGCGCCGCGCCCCTTCGGTGGATTCAGACCAGCCGGGCAGTTCCTCGTAGATGGGTTCAACTCGCGCCTGCTGCGCCGCCGCCGTCGGCAGATAGTCGATCTCCTCGCCATCCAGCCGGTAACCCGTACAGATCTTCAGTGTCTCGAACCCGTCCAGCACGTCGAGCTTGGTCAAGGCGATCCCGTCCACTCCGCCCACGGTACAGGTCTGGCGCACCAAAGCCGCATCAAACCAGCCACAGCGGCGTTTGCGCCCGGTCGTCGTGCCGAACTCGTGCCCCCGTTCGCCAAGCCTGTGCCCGTCCGCGTCTTCCAGTTCCGTCGGGAACGGCCCCTCGCCCACCCGCGTGGTATAGGCCTTAACAATCCCGAGCGTGAAATCCACTGCGTCGGGACCCATGCCCGTGCCCGTCGCCGCCATGCCCGCCATGGTGTTGGACGAGGTCACGAACGGATACGTGCCGAAGTCGATATCCAAAAGCGAGCCCTGCGCGCCTTCAAAGAGAATCCGCTTGCCCTCGCGCCGCTTGCCCGCAAGTGTCCGCCAGACAGGGGCCGCATAGGGCAGTATCTTGGACGCGATGTCATGTAACGCATCCAGCAGGACAGCACGGTCCACGGGCTCCATGCCGAGCCCGCGGCGTAGCGCATCGTGGTGGGCCAGAGCTCGGTCGACCCGCGCCTCCAATGTCGCCTCATCGCCGAGATCGGCGACGCGCACGGAGCGCCGCCCAACCTTGTCTTCATAGGCCGGCCCGATCCCGCGCCCGGTCGTGCCGATCTTGGCAACCCCGTTTGAGGTCTCACGCGCTCGATCAAGCTCGGAGTGGATTGGCAGGATCAGCGGAGTGTTCTCGGCGATCTGCAGGGTCTCGGGGCTGATTTCCACCCCTTGCGCGCGGACCGTGTCGATCTCGTCCACGAGGTGCCAGGGATCGAGCACCACGCCATTGCCGATGATCGACAGCTTGCCGCCCCGCACGACGCCAGAGGGCAGTGCATGCAGCTTGTAGGTCTCACCGTCGATGACCAGGGTATGACCCGCGTTGTGACCACCCTGAAAGCGCACCACCGTATCGGCCCGCTCGCTCAGCCAGTCGACAATCTTGCCCTTGCCCTCGTCGCCCCACTGTGCGCCGACCACCGCCACATTTGCCATGCCACGTCTCCATATTACCGAGGGCTTATAGAGACCAGCCGGTCCACATTACAAGAGCGGCCGCAGCGCGCTTGTGCGACCGGCATCGGCGTGCTTCGGCGCCCCCCTCTGGAGCAGAAGAAACCCGTCCTGTTCGGGTTCTCCGACCAAAACGAAGAGCTGAATGTCCCGAGGTAGTTTAGTTCTCACTTTAGCGCCGGGTGTCGCGTTGACTAGCTTCGCAAAAGGGCTTGTTCCACGATCGACAGCATGTGCAACGAAGGTCGGCCTTCCCAACCTAGCCCGGCGTATCCTGCACACTGAACGGTTCTCCGACCTCTTGGCTTTCGCACGGTGGCTGCAAGCCAACCTGTCACGACCGCTGCAAGACAGCGCGCAAGTTCGAGCGGCACGAGGAAGCCCCACTCTCGCCACAGGCGTTAGTGGAACCTAAAGATGAAGCGCCTATGGTCTCCCGACTTGGGACTTGCAGACTGACTTCGACGGCCCGCCCCGGCGGGTAGACGCGACAGACCAGAGTGCCAGCCAATGCCAATTCGCCTGCAAAACATTTTATGTGTCGATGATGAACCCGTTGATTTGAGATTGCTTGCGCGCAGTTTCGCGGAGGTCGATCCCTGCCTGCAGTGTGAGCTTTGCGAGAACGCCGAGCAGGCCTTCCAATACCTGCTGACACGTCCGGTCGATCTTGCGGTTCTGGACATCCACATGCCGGGCCTGGACGGGCTCGAACTCATGGATGCCGCACGCGCCCAATTGGGCCAACGCATGCCGCCAGTGATCTTCCTGACAGCCTCCGACGATCCCGAGAAACAGCGCGTGGCCTACGCCAAGGGGGCCATCGCCTACATGTTCAAGCCGGCCGTGCTGCAGGACTACGGGACCCTGACACATTCCATTGTGGAGCTCTGGCGGCGTCTGAACGCCGCCTGAGACCCTTGCCGGCGAGGCTCAGAAAGCGAGCCCCTTGGCCTGCATGACCTGCGTCAGGGCTGCGATCTCGTCCAGCGTCTCCTGCGCCAGTGCCTCGTCTACGCCCATGAGCGCGATTGCCTCGCCGCCCTTCTCGGCACGTCCCAGTGCGAAGGTGGCGATGTTGACGCCCAGATCTCCCAGCTTGGTGCCAAGAGCACCAATGTAGCCGGGCTCGTCCGTGTTCGTGGTGTAGAGCATGAGCGGCTGCGGCTCGGCCTCGAGGTTGATGCCCTTGATCTGGATGAAACGTGGGCGGCCATCCGAGAAGACCGTACCGGCAACCGATCGGGTCTGCGTCTCCGTCGTGACCACAAGCCGGATATAGGACCCGTACGCACCTTGTGCGTCCTTGCGCGTCTCGGCGATCTTCACGCCCCGCTCGCGCGCGACATAGGGGGCCGAAACCATGTTCACCCCGCCCGATCCCATCAACGGCGTCAGCATCGCCGCTGTCAGGGCCGCCGTCAGCGGGTTGAGGTTCAGAGCACCCACCTGACCGACATATTCGATGTCGATTGCTTCGATCGCGCTGTCGGTCACCTGCCCCGCAAAGCCACCAAGTGTCTCGGCCACTTTGATCCAGGGGCGCAGAAGCGGTGCCTCCTCTGCCGTGATCGAGGGCGCATTGATCGCGTTCTGGATGGCCCCTTCGTTGAGATAGGCCGACATTTGCTCTGCGACCTGGAGGGCCACGTTCTCCTGCGCCTCGGTCGTTGCCGCACCCAGGTGCGGGGTCACGACCACGTTGGGGAGACCGAAGAGCGGGTTTTCTGTGGCGGGCTCCTTGTCGAAGACGTCGAAGGCAGCCCCCGCCAGCGCACCGGATTTCAGCGCCTCCGCCACGGCGGTCTCGTCGACCAACCCGCCACGGGCGCAGTTCACTAGCCGCGCGCCCGGTTTCATCTTTGCCACGCGCTCGGCGCTCAGAAGCCCTGCGGTCTTGTCGGTCTTGGGCAGGTGAAGTGTCACGAAATCAGCGCGGACAAGCAGATCGTCAACCTCCTCGATCTTCTCGACACCCAGTTCCTTGGCCCGGTCGGCAGACAGAAACGGGTCATAGGCGATGACCTTCATCTTCAGCCCCTGCGCCCGGTCGATGACAATCGACCCGATGTTCCCAGCCCCGATGACGCCCAAGGTCTTCGCGGTTAGCTCGACCCCCATGAACCGCGACTTCTCCCACTTCC
>JBCDID010000212.1:0-6574 GCA_038749355.1 Pseudomonadota bacterium
CCCCAGAGCGAGATATGATCCGGCACGCCAGGAAACCCGACTGCCCCCAGAAAGATCGCATCCGATTGAGAAAGCTGGGAAATTCCGTCCTCAGGCATCATTGCGCCAGTGGCCTTGTAGCGCTCGCAGGACCAGTCGTAGTGCGTGGTCTCAATCTGGAACCCGCCCGCCGCCGCTGCGGCCTCGACGGCACGCAGGCCCTCGGGCATCACCTCGTTCCCGATGCCGTCACCGGGGATGCATGCGATCTTGTAGGTCTTCATGTCGAAGCCTCCGATTTCTCATATTCTTCAAAGGCTTCACGAGCCGTACGGAAAGCGTCCAGCGCCGCTGGCGCACCGCAATAGACCGCCGTCTGCAGCAGGCATTCCTTGATCTCGTCTTTCGTGAGACCGTTCCGGAGCGCGCCCTTGAGGTGCAGCTTCAGCTCCTCCGACCGTCCCAAGGCCACCAGCATCCCGAGGTTCAGGATCGACCGGTCCCGGCGCTCCAACCCTGGCCGATTCCACACATCGCCCCAAGCGTAGCAGGTCACCCAGTCCTGCAGCGGTGCCGTGAAGTCGTCCATGCGGGCGAGCGAGGCATCGACATAGTCGTCGCCCACAACCTCGCGGCGGGTCTTGAGCCCGGCATCCCAGAGCGCGTCCTTGCGCGGTTCTTCGCTCATGCCAGCACCCGGATCGGATTGCCGTCGAGCCAATGTTCAATGCTTTCAACCATTTGGCCGTAGAACTCGCGATAAGTCCCGTCCGTCACATAACCGAGATGCGGCGTCAGGATTGTATTCGGAGCCTTCAGGAGAGGTGCATCGACAGGCAGCGGCTCGATATCGTGCACGTCCACGCCCGCGCCCGCGATCTCCCCCGCCTCCAACGCCGCGATCAAAGCAGGCGTGTCGACGATCGGACCGCGCGAGGTGTTCACCAGAAACGCCGTCTTCTTCATCAGATCCAGTTCGCGCGCACCGACCAGCCCGCGCGACCGCTCGCCCAGCTTGTAGTGGATGGTCAGGAAGTCGGATTGCGCGAAGAGCTCGTCCCTGTCGACCCGCGTGGCGCCCGCAGCCTCGGCGTCCTCGGCAGTCAGGTTCTGGCTCCACGCAATCACGTTCATGGAAAACGCGCGGCCGATCTGCGCCATCTTGCGCCCGAGCTTTCCGAGCCCGAGGATCCCCAGCGTCTTGCCGTCCAGATCGACGCCCATGGTGGTGATCCAGCGGCCCTCGCGGATGCGGTCGTTCTCGATATGGATGTTGCGGGCAAGCCCGATCATCAGCCCCCAGGCCAGTTCCGGTGTCGCCTGCGCCGAGCCCGCCGTCCCGACCACTGGCAGCCCGCGCTCGCGGCAATAGTCGAAGTCGATGGCCGCGTTGCGCATCCCGGCGGTGGCCAGGAGCTTGACATTCGGCAGGCGCTCCAGCACCTCGCGGCCCATCGGCGAGCGCTCCCGCATGATCCCGATGATGTCGAAGGGCGCGAGACGCTCCGCGAACCCGTCCAGCCCCTCATAGGCCTGGTGGAAGAAGGTCAGCTCGTGCTCGGCATCCAGCCGGGACCAGTCGGCCCAGTCTCGCGCCGCGTTCTGATAGTCGTCGAGTATGGCGATCTTCATGGGTCCCCTCAGGCGATCTTGTAGTGGTTGATGAAGTCCCGGTCCGGCGTGATCCCGATCCCCGGGCCGCTCGGCAGACCGACCGTGCCACCGGAGGATTTGACCTGTCCCTGGATGTTCAGCGGTTCTTCCGGCAGGTCGTCGCGGAAGATGTTCGGCGTGGTGTCGAACTCCAGCATCGGCTCCCACGGGTACAGCCCGCCGGGCATGGGCGGCATCGCGGCCAGCAGGTGCATGTTCGTGGCCACCGCGACCGCTGAGCCCCAGACATGGTTGATCACCGGGATAAGGTGGGCATGGCACATGGCAACGACCTTCAGGTACTCCGAGATGCCGCCGAGCCCGCAGACCTCCGGTTGCGCGAGCCCGATTGCGCGGGCGTCCAGCAGGTCGCGCCAGCCCCAACGGGTGAACTCGGCCTCGCCGCCCGCAATGGTCGTGCGCAGGCGGGCCCGCAGTTCGGCATAGCCCGCGCGGTCCTCGGGCGCCACCGGCTCCTCGAACCAGTAGGCGCCGAGTTCGTCCAACGCCGCACCCACCTTCATCGCATCCATGACCGTGTAGGCGTGGTTGGCGTCCGCGGCGAAGCGGAACCCATCGCCCACGCCCTCGCGCACCGCAGTCGCCAGCCGGATGTCGTCGTCCGGGCCGAGGCCCGCTTTCATCTTGGTGGCAGCGAAGCCTGCATCGCGGATGGCGGCGGCCTCCTCGCGGAAGGCGGCCGCCAGATCGGCCACTGGCATCCGCTCCAGCATCATGCCGTAGCCGTAGACGGGAATACGCTCCTTGGTCGGCCCGCCCAGCAGCCGGTACAATGGCAGCCCTGCGACCTTCCCCGCGATATCCCAAAGCGCGATGTCCAGACCAGAGAGCGCCTGGATCGGCATCCCCTTCTGCCCGTGATCGCGCAGCATGTTGTAGCAATGCGCCCAGATCGCCTCGCGCGCGATCGGGTCGCGGCCCAGCACCATGGGGGCCAGCACGCCCTCCACGATGGCCTTGTTGGCGACCGCAACGGCGCCGGGGCCGAAGCATTCGCCCCAACCGGTCACGCCCTCGTCGGTTTCGACCTCGACCAGATGGGCCGTGCGCTTGGCGTAGTATTGCTGCGAATACCCGCGCTCGCGGTCCATGTCGCAGGACAAGACGTGGGAGGTGACGCGCGTGATCTTCATCTTACTCTCGCGTCTCCAGGGCGATGCCCGCGAGCAACGCGAAATCATCCATGAGCTCGTAGCAGAGCACCGCGCGCCGTTCCTCGGGGTCCCAAAAGGCCGTGGGTTCATCGCAGGAGATCGCCTCGATGACCAATCCCTCAGGCAGCACGAAGCGGGCGTCCAGGGTCTCGGCCACGTATTCCAGCATCTCGGTCTCGCGCAGCAGGCTCTCCCAACGCCCGCCTGTGCCGTAGTGGATGGTGATGGATTGGCCCGGTGCACCGCCCCGCAAGTGAGGGTCCAATAGCGCGTCCCAACTATCCAACGCCAGTGCGAAGTCGAACTCGCAGCTTTCCGCACGATCCCCCGGCACGCCCCAGGCATCGAGCAAGGCGCCCGCGCGATCCGGCGACTCACCTGCCAGAAAGCAGATCACGCGCAGGCCGCGTTGGGCATCGAGATCGTGTTCCCCGTAGTAGGCGGGCTCAAGGCCCTCCGCCTCATCGCGCTCATGCGACACGATCCACAACTCGGCCACATCCAGCAGGCTTTCGACCCGGTCCTCGGACTCATCCTCCATCATCATGAGGGTGGCGAACCCGTCGGCAGCATCTTCCTCCTGCCCGACCACCGGCAGTTCAAGTTCCGTGACCAGCAGGTGGGCGGCCTCGTGCCAGAGCGTGTTCTCGGCATTTGAGAGAACGATGGCCTCGACTTCCTCGTCGGTGGCAAGGGCGGGTGAGGCGGCAAGCAGGGCGGCAAAGATCAGCCGGCGCATATGGCACCTCCGTGGAAGTCGAGCAGCAGCGCGTTCGTTGCGTCCGGTGCCTCGTACATGGCCCAGTGCCCGCAGTCGGGGATCAATTCGGTGCGCACATCCGGGCGCGCCTCGCGGCAGAGGCGGAAGCGTTCTTGAATGGGCGGGATCGCGGCGGCGTCATGTTCCCCATAGATCACCGCGACCGGGCAGGTTAGCTGCGCGAGCCGGTCCGGCGTGCCCTCTGCCCAGGACAGGCGCCGCGAATCGAAACGTGTTCGCGCGACATTGCGGGCCTGCATGCCCACGGCCCAGTCGTCGATCTTGGTTTTGTCCCAGAGCATCAGCTTGCCGAGGTTTTCCTTGTGCATGGCCCAGAGTTCGTCCCGCGTCGGCTCCCGATCCAGACGTTCGGCCATGCGCCTGCGCGAGTCCAGTGTGAAGCCGCGACCTTCGGGGCGCCCGTATCCTGCGCCTCCGGTCATGGAAAGGGATGCGGTCTGCTGGCCCAGCCTGACCGCCATATCCGCAGCGATAAACCCACCGAAGGAAAATCCGCCGAAATGAATGGCGGATGCGTTGCCTGTCATCTCACGGATGGCGTCCTCGACCGCGCCCAGATAGTCCGGTACGGGCGTGTCCCAAGGCAGCGCTTCAGAGTCCCCGTAACAGGGCAGGTCCACCGCAAAGACCCGAAACCGGGTGGCCAGTGCATCGACGTTCAGGATCCAGTGTTCCCAGGACCCTGCGCCGCCATGCAGCAAGACCAAGGGCTGGCTATCTGCCGATAGATTGGACTCTATCAATCGATAGGCAGTCCCGTTCGACGTGCGCCGGAACGGAGTATCGATCTCCCTGCGATCTTGGGTCTTTTGATCCATCGGGGCTCCCTTGGCCCCCGCATACCCAAGACCTACGCCCGCCACAATCTCCAGCCATCGCGTATGGGATTTGTCTCTTCTGCGTTGCTAGGGCACTCTGAGCGCGACAAGGGAGGTGCCCATGAACATCCAATCCAGCATCCGCGAGCAAGTGTCCGAGGCCGAATGGCAGACCCGCGTAGACCTTGCCGCATGCTATCGACTGGTAGATATGTTCGGCTGGTCGGACCTGTTGGGCACGCACATCTCCGCACGGATCCCCGGCGAGGAGGATGCGTTTCTCATCAACCCCTACGGCCTGTTGTTCGACGAGATCACTGCGTCATCCTTGGTGAAGGTGGACGAGGATGGCAACATCCTCACGCCCACCGAATACCACATCAACCCGGCAGGCTTCGTCATCCACTCGGCGATCCACATGGCAAAGCCGGAATTGGCCTGCGCGCTGCACACCCACACGCCAGCCGGAACGGCCGTGGCCACTGCGAAGGCCGGGCTGAAACCGCTCACGCAGCACGCCATGGCGATCTACGCGCACGTGGCCTATCACGGCTATGAGGGCATCGCGACGGACTTGAGCGAACGCGAGCGGCTGGTGGCCGATCTGGGCGATGCGAACGTGCTGTTCCTGCGAAATCACGGGCTGCTGACCGTGGGCCGCACCATCGCCGAGGCCTGGGTCTGGATGTACCGTGCCGAGCGGGCCTGCCGGATGCAGGTAGCCTTCGACCAGACAGGCGAGGACCCCGTCGAGATCCCCGAGGATGTTCAGCAGACCACCATCGCACGCAACCTCAAGGCCAACTCGCCGGAGGGCCACCGGCCCATCGGCAAACTGGAATGGCCCGCGCTGCTGCGCCGGCTGGACCGCATGGACGAAAGCTACAAGACATGATGACGACTTTCCCGCCTGCGCCTGCCGATCAGGTGACTTTGGGCAATTGGCGGACCGGCCCGCATTGCCACTGGGCGTTCCATCATGTGCGCGAGATCGTGCCCTCGGCCGAGATCCGGCATGCAAACGGTGCCGTTCGAGACCTGCCTGAGGGCGCCGAGGAGGAGATGCCGGACATCACGGCAGGCGGTGAGACGCTGAGCTATGCCGAGTATTGCGCGCGGCTGCATGTGGACGGGCTGGTCGTGCTGCGTGACGGCAAGATCGTGCACGAGCACTATGCCAACGGCATGGATCGCGGGTCGCCGCATATTCTGATGTCGGTGTCCAAGTCCATGCTGGGGCTCTTGGCGGGTGTGCTGGCGGACAAGGGCGTGCTGGATCTGGACGCGCCCGCGACCGAGTATGTGCCCGAACTGGCGGGATCTGCCTTCGAGGGCGCGACGGTCCACAATCTCCTAGACATGCGGGCAGGCGTGTTCTTTGACGAGGACTATCTGGCGACCTCCGGCCCCATCATCGAATACCGCAAGGCGACGAACTGGAACCCGCTCGGGCCTGGCGAGACGCCCTCGGACCTCCGTAGCTTCTTCTCGACACTGACGGAACACACTGGTCCACATGGAGGCGCCTTCGACTACACCTCGCCCTGCACGGATCTGATGGGCTGGGTGATCGAGCGCGCGGCTGGACGACGATATGCGGACCAGTTCTCGGAGTTGATCTGGCAGCCCATGGGGGCCGAGAGCGCGGCCTACATCACGGTCGACCGGCTGGGGGCGCCGCGCTGCGCGGGCGGGATCTGCATGACTACGCGGGACCTCGCGCGGGTCGGGAAGATGGTGGCCGAGGGCGGGCGTGGCGTTGTGCCCGCTGGCTGGCTCGACAGCATCGCGCGGGACGGCGACAAGGCGGCCTGGGATGCGGGGAACATGGCCGAGGACTACCCGGGTCTGCAGATGCATTATCGGGCGTTCTGGTATGTGATCCGGGACCGGGGGCCGACGCTGTTCGGTGTGGGCATTCACGGTCAGAACCTGTTGGTCGACCTCGAAAGCGGGCTGGTGATGGCAAAGTTCGCGTCGAACCCCGCCCCGATGGACGCCAGCCACAAGATGCTGACGCTGTCGCTGTTCGAGGCCCTGCGTAGGGTGCATCCATGATGCACCGTTTAGTCGATCGAGTCAGGGGGGGAAAATTGATTCACCCAACGCGGCGCCTAGCCCCCCTAACAACATTGGTTGGGTTTATCGAGAAAAAGCGTAAGCCCCAC
>JBCDID010000213.1:0-6561 GCA_038749355.1 Pseudomonadota bacterium
CTGTCCGGCACGGCCTGGGTGAAGGTCACGTGGCTGAGAATGTCCTTGAAGCCGAAGACGAAGAGTGCACCCACCGAGGGGTCCAGCGCATCGGCCACACCCTGCTTGATCGCCGACGGGGTCTCGCCCCACGCGACAGGCGTCGGGTTGGCGCCGACCATGCGGTAGTACTGCTGCAGCATCTTCGAGCCCGGTACGCGGAACTTGATGCCGCTCAGATTGCCTGGAGACATGATCGGGCCGTCGCCACCCTTGCGAAGTGCCACCACGCGTGGGTCGATGTTGACGTAGAACAGCGCCTTGAAGCCTGCCGCCTCGACTTTGGGATGCACTTCGGCATTCCAGAACTCGGAATTCACCAGGTTGGTGAAGCGCTGGTTGGAGCCACAGAGGTACGGCATGTTGATCAGGTCGACGGTCGATGCGAAGGGCGCGAAATTCGACAGCGAGTGCTGCGCAGCCTGGATGGTCCCACCTTGTACCTTCTGGACCAGCGAACCACCGGCGCCAAGCTGCCCACCGGGGGCAAGCTTCACGTAGACCTTGCCGTTGGTGGCGTTCTGGATGTTTTCCTTAAGGTCGAGCTGCATGATCGGGTAGCTGCGCGACGCGCCCAGCACATAGGCTGTGGCGATAGTCATCACGTGATCGGCAGCTTTCTCGCGCTCACGCTCTTCCTTGTTGGTCTGAGCCACGGCTTCTGAAGACGACAGCACACCGGCCGCGCCGGCGACCATTGCGGCAGTGAATGCACCCACACCCGTCAGCTTCAGGAAATTGCGGCGCTCGGCAGATGCAATCTCGGTTTGATCTTTTGTCATGGTAGTCCTCCCTTGGGATCTAGTCAGTCGCCGCGATTGCGCTCGCGGTCGGCTTCTTTCTGGAGAATGGCGACGACGAAGAGGATCGACGCCGCAAACAGAACCAGCATCTCCCCGACATCGCCAAGGAACGTGGAGCCCGCGAAGGCCCCCATGGCGACATTCGTGAAGTAGATGGCAAACACGATAGCTGAGGCAGCGAGAAACATCTGTTGCTCCCGAATCGTTCCGTAAGTCCACTGTAAGCGCTTACATGAATTGAATGCAAGCGCTTACATTTAGTGACTGGAAGTACCTGCATTGCGCAACGCTTGCGCGCGGGCCATGCTGGGAAGGTGTTGGTCGTGGAGAAGCAGGCTCAATGTCCGAACAGCGGACCGTTGCAACACTGGAGGACGTGGCGAAGGCGGCAGGTGTGTCCACCGCGACCGTTTCGCGATGCCTGAATACCCCCGACGTGGTTCAGCAGCGAACGCGCGAGCGCGTGACCCAGGCCGTCGAGGCCCTCGGATACACGCCCAACTTCGGTGCGCGCGCCATGGCCGCCAAACGCACCTACACGATCGGCGCGGTGATCCCGACCATGGAGAACGCCATCTTCGCCCGAGGCATCCAGACGTTTCAGGAGACGTTGCACGAAAGCGGCTACACCCTGTTGGTCGCGAGTTCCGCCTACCGCCCGGAGCTGGAGGAGGAACAGATCCGAAAGCTGGTCGCCCGCGGTGCCGATGGGCTGCTCCTGATCGGTCAGGATCGGGATGAGGCGGTCTACCGGTATCTGAAACGCCGCGATGTCTCAGCCGTAATCGCCTGGATCTATGAGCCGGACGCACCTCTGCCCTGCATCGGCTTCGACAACTTCCATGCGATGCGGGAGCTGGCGGAGCAGGTGGTTGGAATGGGCCATCGGTGCATCGGCGTGATATCGGGAGTTACCGACGGCAACGATCGTGCCCGTATGCGGGTCGAGGGGGTCAGAGCGGCGTTCAGCACCAACGGCCTAGACCCCTCCGAGTTACAGATGATCGAAACCCGCTACTCGATCGAGCATGGCGGCGATGCGCTTGTTGAACTCATGCTAACGACGCCAGCCCCGACAGCGATCATGTGCGGCAATGACGTTCTGGCGGTCGGGGCGATCAAACGAGCACGAGAGCGGGGCATTCGCGTCCCGTCAGAGCTGTCGATAACCGGCTTCGACGACATCGAGGTCTCAAGGATCATCGAGCCTGCCCTGACGACCGTTCATGTTCCTCACCGCGCGATGGGCCGGCACGCGGCGGAAGAACTGATCCGGATCTTGGAGGGCAATTCGACGGGCGCTTCACTACAATTGCCAACCACGATTCTGATGCGCGCTTCTTTGGCGCCGCCCGTATCATAGCAAGTCACTGATTGCAGGTCTGTTTGGACACGACGTGATCTGGAGCATCTGCCCTAGATCGAATTCGACGCTTGTTAATGCATGGGCTTTTGTCCGTACTCAGCGCGGAGAGCAGTCTTCAGCACCTTGTTGGCACCGGAAAGTGGCATCGGCTCCGAGCGGAAATGTAAGACTTTCGGGCATTTGTATCCGGCCAACGCCGCCCGGCAGTGGGCCATCAGAGTCTCGACATCTGGACTCGCGCCTGATGCAGGGATGATGACCGCGTGTACGGCCTCGCCCCATTTGGGGTCCGGCACCCCAATCACCGCGACCTCAGACACAGCAGGGTGGGTCGAAAGCACGTCCTCGACCTCGGTCGGGTACACGTTCTCTCCACCCGTAATGATCATGTCCTTCGCACGGCCCGAGATGAACAGCATGCCGTCTGCGTCCATGTAGCCCATGTCTCCGGTGTGGAACCATCCGCCGCGCAGGGCCTCGGCCGTCGCATCCGGATTGTTGAGATAGCCCTTCATGACAGTCGGGCCTCGGGTGACGATCTCGCCGATCTCCCCCTGCGCGACCTCACGGTCATCCGCGTCGAAGACCCGCACGTCCAGATAGGGCACCGGGTGGCCGACCGATTGCAGCTTGCCCGCCTTTGGCCCGTCCAACACATGATAGTCCGGTGTCAGCGCCGCGATCAGGTTCGACATCTCCGTCATGCCGTAGCCGTTCGAGAATTGCGCGCCCGGGAACGCCTCTAGCGCGCGCTCCAGGAGGTCGCGCGGTGTGGGCGCGCCACCCAGCATGATCGGCCCCAGCGAGGAGAGGTCGTGGTTCGCGAACTCCGGATGCTCCAGCAGCATGTGCATCATGGTGGGAACCATGGTGACGGCGTTCACGCGGTGGCGCTCGATCAGTTTCATCATCTCGACCATGTCGAAACGGGGCATGATGACGGTATGCGAGTTCAACAGCACTGCCGAGTAGAGCCGCGATCCCGGAGCCATGTGGAACAGCGGCCCGATGATGATCTGCGCGCGGTCCCGGTCGCAGCGCATAATGGGTGGCGCGCCCATGGCGTTGGCGAACATGTTGTTATGGGTGATCATCACGCCCTTGGACCGGCCCGTGGTCCCGCCGGTGAAGTAGACGATCATGGTGTCGTCGCCGCCAGAGCCCCGGCCCTCGGGCGTGCGATCCGTGGAGGCGAGGTCTTCGTAGGGCATGCCTCCTGCACCGGCTTCGGCTGCGGCGACCAGATGGCGGATGCCGGGACAGGCGCGCGCGGCCTCCATGGCCAGTTCCGCGTGTTCTGCGTCGAAGACCAGCACAATGGGTGCGGTGTCCTCCAACGCCGCCATGCACTCGGGCAGAGACCAGCGGAAGTTCATAATCACCAGTTCTGACCCGGCCATGGGCGCGGCGTAATAGAGCTCGAACAGCGCATCCGAGTTGAACCCCAGATAAGCGACCCGCGTGCCTACGACGGCACCCAAACCCTGCAAGGCCGCGGCCACGTTCCGGCACCGCCGATACATTTGTCCCCACGTCCGCGTATGCCCCAGGAACGTCAGAGCGGGATCGTTCGGACGCCGGTGCGCGATGTTCTCCAGAAGCTCTCCGAAACGTACGGTCATGTTCGGCCTCCCCGCACAAGACCGTCGCCCCCGTGATATCGCACGTCAAGGGGTGGGTGGCGGTTGCAGCCCAACCCGCGCTCCTCTAGGCCTTGAGGGAAGCCAAGACGGGGAGCAGACATGGACGTACTCGACGCCATCAAGAACCGCCGGTCCATCCGCGCGTTCAAGACCGATCCGGTGCCGCGGGAGACGCTGGAGGCGATACTCGACGACTCCCAGCGCGCGCCAAGCGGGACGAACACGCAGCCATGGCATACCTGGATCTGCACGGGCGACGTGAAGGATGCGATCAGCCAGGACGTGCTTGAGATGGCGGGTTCGGGCGGCGGCAAGTCGTACGACCACTACAACTACTACCCGGCCAAGTGGAACGATGCCCACAACGCGCGGCGGCGTGGTGTTGGATGGAGCCTTTACGGTCTGTTGGGCATCACCCGCGAAGACAAGGAGGGCCGGGCCCGGCAGGGCGCGCGCAACTTCACGTTCTTCGATGCGCCGGTAGGCTTGTTTGTGACCATCGACAGCTATCTGGCGAACGGAAACTGGGCGGATACGGGCATGTACATCCAGACGGTCATGCTAGCCGCGCGAGGTCACGGGCTCGAGACCTGCCCGCAGGCCGCGTGGATCCCGTTTCAGGAGCCGATCTTCGAACATCTCGGGATCCCCGACGATCAGGTGCTGGTCAGCGGCATGAGCATCGGCTATCCGGATCCGGACGCCATCGAGAACACGCTCATCAGTGATCGTGAGGACGTGGCCGACGTGGTGACCTGGCGCGGTTTCGACTGAGTTCCGCTTCGGGACGCCTCCGGCGCGGGTGAAACCCGGCAACGCCACAATTTGACCACAGCCATCGGTTGTTTTCCGCTCCGCCCGAAGCTGCGGCTGTGGGGTATACGAGAACGGGGATAGCTGGCTGTCCGTGACAGTCGGCTGGGAAGACGAGTAATCGAATGCAATCCATGACGGAGATGTTTCCGAACCTTTCAGGCATGTTCGAAACGGCACTGCCCGCCGCGCGGGTGATTGAGCCTCAGCAGGACGTGCCTGGCAATGCCAGCACCACGGTGGTCATCGAACCGGGAGACCAGGTGTTTGAGAGCCTCGCGCCCGCAGGGGATCAGGATTGGTACCGTCTGGATCTGGAGGCAGATGAGCGTGTGGTGCTGGCCGTGGTGCCAGATGGCGGCGCACCCCTTCCCGAGGGCCGGCTGGAAGTCGTCCGCCAGAACGGTCAGGTGCTGGAATCTCGGATTATCGGCGATTCGACCGCGCCGATCGTCATCTCGCGAGATCAGGCCGAGGAGGTCTTCGTCCGCGTCGTCAGCGAGAACGGCGGGACCGGTGACTACCAGCTTGTGGTTGACACAGCTCTGCCCATCCCCTTCGAAGATCCGAACAACCTGTTGCGCCTGGGGCTGCACACTGGGCTCGTGCTCCAGGGGGACCCAAGCGATGTCGCCGGACGACGGATCGAGTTCACGTTCGCGGATACGGGCGACGTGTTCGACAACCGGTTCGCAACACCACGGGCGGCGGATTCCGACTGGACCGGGTATGAACGCCAGCAACTCGCGCTAGCCATGCAGCAGTTCGCGAACGTGTTGGATATCGAGATTGTTGAGACGTCCAATCAGGCGCAGGCGGAGATTGTGTTCTTCGCGGCGGAGACGGGCGGCTCAAATAGCAACAATCTGTTCAGTTCGCAGGGTTTCCTCGGCCTGGCCTTCCTGCCTACGGGCGGCTCGCTCGCGGGGAATGTGATCTTCAACACGACCGGATTCGGCTGGGACCGCGATGCCAGCTCTGGTGACAGCTTTGACGGCCATCTGGAGCAGTTCGGCCTCGGCTTCGCCACCATGCTGCACGAACTTGGACACGCGTTCGGGCTGGACCACCCCTACGAGACCAATTCCGGCTCCATCCTGTTTCCGGGGCTCGAGGACAACAACGGCGACGGCCTTACGGATGATCTCTTCAACGACTCGGGTGATTTCGGTCTGAACCAGACAGTGTTCACCGCCATGTCAGATGTGACCGGCTTCACCGAGCATCCGGATGGTGTCAGCCAGGTTTTCAACTTCACGTCCGGCCTTGCGACCCGGCCCGAGTTTGGCGGTCATGCAGGCACGATGATGGCGCTCGATGTTGCGCTCTTGCAGGAAATCTATGGCGCCCGCGAGCGCGTCGCGATGGGTGACGATGTCTACGACCTTCCGGACAGCCAGACCCCAGACACCGGCTATTCGCTGATCTGGGATAACGGTGGCACCGATGTGATCCGGTATCAGGGCAACAGGGATGCGCGCATCGATCTGCGCCCCGCGACGCTGCAGGTCGAGGAAGGCGGAGGCGGCTTCGTTTCTTTCGTCAATGGCGGCAGCCGGGTGCTTGGCGGGTTCACGATCGCCCACGGGGTCGATGTCGAAAATGCCGAGAGCGACAACGGTGATGATCTGCTGCGCGGCAATGCACTGGACAACGTGCTGAGCGCGGGCGCGGGATCCGACACTGTGGACGGTGGCGGCGGGAATGATCAGCTGGACGGTGGCGCAGGCACGGACGTGCTCAGCTACGCCTCCCTGGCCGCGCCTTCCCTGGTGATCGGCACGTCCGAGTTCGGCGTTTTCGTCAATCTCGAGAACCAGGGACAGGCGCAGGACACCGGCCATGGCAGTGATCTGATCGAGAACTTTGAGAATCTGGACGGGTCGGATTTCGCAGA
>JBCDID010000214.1:0-6519 GCA_038749355.1 Pseudomonadota bacterium
GGAAGCATTGATCGGCGCAGCGCTGGGACTCTAGGCGCGCAAGGGGATAGTGGAAATGACAGTTGAAGTACGGGTTCCGACCCTCGGAGAGTCGGTTACCGAAGCCACGGTCGCGACCTGGTTCAAACAGCCCGGCGACGCCGTGGCCGTGGACGAGATGCTCTGCGAACTCGAGACGGACAAGGTGTCAATCGAGGTGCCATCCCCTGCTGCTGGCGTGATGGCCGAGCATGTGGCGGCAGAGGGCGACACGGTCGGGGTCGATGCCCTGCTTGCCACGATCAACGAAGGTGCAGAGGCTGCCGCTGCTCCGGCCAAACCTGCTGCAGAGGCCCCGGCCGCGCCAGCGGCGGCGCCTCCGGCTCCGGCGGCGGGCGCAAAGGATGTCGAAGACGCGCCTGCCGCGAAGCGGGCTATGGCCGAGGCGGGACTTAGCCCCGATCAGGTGACGGGAACCGGGCGTGACGGGCGCATCATGAAGGAAGACGTGGCGAAGGCGGCGTCGGCACCTGCCCCGGCCGCAGCCCCCGCCGCACCTGCCGCCGACGGCCCCCGCGAGAAGCGCGTGAAGATGACGCGGCTGCGGCAGACCATCGCCCGGCGCCTGAAGGAGGCCCAGAACACGGCCGCCATGCTGACCACCTTCAACGAGGTGGACATGACTGCCGTCATGGAAATCCGAAACGAATACAAAGACCTGTTCCTGAAGAAACACGGGGTGAAGCTCGGCTTCATGTCGTTCTTCGTGAAGGCATGCTGCCACGCTCTGCAAGAGGTGCCAGCCGTCAATGCGGAGATTGACGGCAACGAAATGGTCTACAAGGAGTTCTGCCACATCGGAGTCGCGGTCGGGACGCCCACCGGCCTCGTGGTTCCCGTGGTGCGGGATGCCGACCACATGGGGTTTGCGGCGATCGAGAAAGAGATCTCGAGCCTTGGCGAACGGGCCCGCGACGGCAAGCTATCCATGGCTGATATGCAGGGTGGCACGTTCACGATCTCGAATGGCGGCGTGTACGGCTCACTGATGTCAGCGCCGATCCTGAACCCACCGCAATCCGGCATCCTCGGCATGCACAAGATCCAGGAACGTCCGATGGTCATCGGCGGCCAGATCGTCGCGCGCCCGATGATGTACCTCGCGCTGAGCTACGACCACCGTATTATCGACGGCAAGGAGGCTGTGACGTTCCTGGTGCGCGTCAAGGACGCCCTCGAAGACCCCCGCCGACTACTGATGGATCTCTGATCGGGAGCTGGACATGTCCGAATATGATGTCGTTGTCATCGGGGGCGGCCCCGGTGGGTATGTGTGCGCGATCCGCGCGGCGCAACTGGGCTTGAAGACCGCTTGCATCGAGGGCCGAGGCGCGCTTGGCGGCACCTGCCTGAACGTGGGCTGCATCCCGTCCAAGGCTCTCCTGCACGCGTCCGATCTGGCGCACGAAAGCGAAACAAACTTCGAGAAGATGGGCATCAATGTCGGCAAGGCAGACATCGATGTGCCCAAGATGCTCGAGTATAAGAACGGCGTCATCAAATCGAACACTGACGGGATCGAGTTCCTCTTCAAGAAGAACAAGGTCGATTACGTGCAGGGCTGGGGTCAGATCACCGCGCCCGGAGAGGTCAAGGTCGGCGATCAAACTCTAAAGACCAAGAACATCGTGATCGCGACCGGGTCGGAACCAGCCTCTCTTCCAGGGGTCGAAGTTGACGAGGAACGCGTCGTCACGTCGACCGGAGCGCTGGAGCTCCCCAACGTTCCGAAGAAAATGGTGATCATCGGTGCAGGCGTCATCGGACTGGAACTCGGTTCTGTCTGGGGACGACTCGGCGCAGAAGTGACAGTCATCGAGTATCTCGACCACATCACGCCCGGCCAGGATGGCGAGGTGCAGAAACAATTCCAGAAAGTGCTGAAGAAACAGGGGATGACCTTCATCCTCGGCGCCGCCGTGCAAGAAGTCGAGAAGCTCAAGACCAAGCTGAAAGTGAAGTATCAGGTCCGCAAGGACGACAGTGCCCATGAAATGGATGCCGATGTGGTGCTACTGGCGACTGGTCGTCGGCCGTATACGGACGGACTCGGGCTGGATGCCGTGGGCGTCGAGACGGATCGCGGGATGGTCAAGACCGACGACCACTGGCGCACCAACGTGCCTGGGATCTATGCAATCGGTGATGTCATCGCAGGGCCGATGCTGGCGCACAAAGCCGAAGACGAAGGCATGGCGGTCGCAGCGGTCATCGCAGGCAAGCATGGCCACGTGAACTACGGCGTCATTCCCGGCGTGATTTATACGGCTCCGGAAGTCGCCGCCGTGGGTGCGACGGAAGAGGAATTGAAGGCGGCGGGCCGCAAGTACAAGGTCGGCAAGTTCCCCTTCATGGCCAATGGGCGCGCAAAGGCGAACTTCGTGGGGGAGGGCTTCGTCAAGCTGCTAGCCGATGCGGAGACAGACCGGATCCTCGGCTGCCACGTGATAGGGCCGTCGGCGGGCGATCTGATCCACGAGGTCTGCGTGGCCATGGAGTTCGGAGCCTCGGCGGAGGACCTGGCACTGACCTGCCACGCTCACCCGACATACTCTGAAGCCATGCGCGAGGCAGCACTCGCCTGTGGCGACGGGCCAATCCACGCCTGACGTCAAAAATGATCCATGAAGGGCTGGCGCTGACGCGCTGGCCCTTTATGTTCTCTCTCAGCAACTTGGGGGAGAAACCATGACCAAGCTTCTCGGCATTTCCGGCTCGCTGCGGCGCGAGAGTTTCAACACCAAGCTGGTGCATGAGGCCGGCCGCGTGTTTGCCGCTGCCGAGTTCCAGATGGCCGACCTCAACCTGCCGCTGTTCAACGAGGACGTGGAGGCCGAGGGCATCCCGGATAGCGTCACAAAGCTCTGCGAGCAGATTACCTGGGCGGACGCCATTGCCATCTCGACCCCCGAGTACAACAAGGCGCCGTCGGGCGTTCTGAAGAACATGCTCGATTGGGTCAGCCGCCCACGCCCGGCCCCGATGGCGGGCAAGCCGGTGGCCATCATGTCGGCTACTGCGGGTGGCGCGGGAGGACAACGCGCGCAATCAGCGCTCTGGCTCATGTTGATCCCGTTCAAGGTGCACATCGTCTTCCATCCGGAGGTCAATGTCGGCAGCAATTACGAGGCGTTCGAGGACAATGGCCAGCTCAAACCGGGCCGGGCGGCAGACTCGCTCGAGGCACTGATGGGCGCGCTGAAGGCCGAAATCTGACCCGCCTGCCCGTACACTCGGGATATCGCTTAACTCTACGCTAATTGGATACCGCACCATCAAATCCGGCGATATCCGCCATATCCTGGTGTATATGATGCGCCGGAGGAGATGCGCATGGATGATCAGCCGCAGATGGCGTTGGAGGCGTTGGTCGGTGCCCAGGTGAGGGCGCTGCGGCAAGCGCTGGGCATCACGCTGACGGATCTGGCGGCGGCGGCTTCGGTCTCGACGGGCATGCTGTCAAAGATCGAGAACGGTCAGACCTCACCCTCGCTCGGCACATTGCAAGCTCTGGCTGCAGCATTGAACATGCCGCTCGGCAGCTTCTTCACCAGCTTCGACGAGAAGCGCGAGGCGACCTTCGTGCGCGCAGGCGAGGGTCTGACCATCGAGCGGCGCGGATCCGCCAAGGGCCACAAGTACCAGCTCCTCGGCCATGGGGTCCGCAGCAAGGTCCAGGTCGAGCCGTTTCTCATCACGCTCGATGCGGACTCGGACGCATTTCCCATCTTCCAGCACGAGGGCACCGAGTTCATCTATATGCTCGAAGGCGAGGTAGCCTATGCCCATGGCGACCAGACCTACGTCTTGCAACCCGGCGATTCGCTCTACTTCGATGCGGGAGCAGCCCACGGCCCGCTGGAACTCCGACGCCTCCCGGCCGTCTACCTCAGCATCATCGTGACCCCCGAAAGCTAATTTCACATCAGGAAAATCATTTTCTTGACAGGAAATCACCGGCGCGCCAGTTTCCCGCCCGAACAACGGAGCAGGCGTATGTGCGGAATCGTCGGACTTTATCTGAAGAACCCGGAACTGGAGCCCGAACTGGGTCGCCTGACAGCGCTGATGCTGCATGAGATGTCTTCGCGAGGACCCGACTCGGCTGGTTTCGCCGTCTATGGGGGGGAGACAGCAGGCATCGGCGCGAAGGTCTCGGCGCTTTCGGTTTCGGGGGAGACGGACTGGTCTGCCACGGCGCGTGCGCTGCAAGCGGCGACCGGTTCGGCCGTCAGTGTCGAGACCTTTTCAGACCACGCCGTCATCACCACCGAGGATGACGGGCAGGCTGCGCGCAACTGGTTGATCGCCAACGCGCCGGACATCAGCGTGCTGGGCGTCGGTGCATCCATGGAACTGTGCAAGGGCATCGGCGATCCGGACGCCGTGGCCGACCGGCTGGGTCTTGCGGGGCGCACCGGCACACATGCTGTCGCGCACACTCGCATGGCGACCGAAAGCGCTGTCACGACCGAGGGCTCGCACCCGTTCTCGACCGGTGCAGACACCTGCCTCGTGCACAACGGCTCGATGTCGAACCACAACGCGCTGCGCGAGATCCTGCGCAAGGAAGGCGAGACCTTCCAGACAGAGAACGACAGCGAAGTGGCGGCGGGGTATCTCGCCTGGCGGATGCGTCAGGGCGACGCCATCGACGAGGCCATCGGCCACGCGATCCGGGATTTCGACGGGTTCTATACCTTTGCCATCGGCACCCGGGACGGGTTCGCCGTGGTCCGTGATCCGATCGCCTGCAAACCCGCGGTCATCGCCGAGACCGACGACTGGGCCGCCATGTCCTCGGAGTTCCGGGCGATCGCGCGGCTCCCAGGCGCCGAGCATGCGGAGATCTGGGAGCCGGTGCCGGCGCGGATCTATTCCTGGAGCCGCGCCGCATGACCCAATCAGGTCAGTTGTGCAAAACCGAATGCGGGCCGCTTGAAGACCGGACGGATCTCGGTCGCTTCGGCTTCCGTGTCGCGTCCGTAGACAAGGCGATCGATCTGATCGCGGGACATGCCGATGTCGCGCAATTCGTAGTCGGTCATGGCGTGCAGCTGCCGTGCTGCGGCCGCGTTTTCGAAGTGGGTGCGCACCGCGTCGTAGGCGCGGGCGATCTGGCTGATGATGAGCATTGTCGCCTCCTTTGGCGTTCGTGTTTCGTGTCTGGGGCAGAGATGGGGTCGCCCGTGCGCCAGACAATCGCAGCCGCGCCAACCCCGCTTTGACCTGATTGCATAGCTGAGACGAGTGCACCCATGACCGACAACACGACATTGGATCTGGCCAGCCTGGACCGCACCGAGGTCAACCGCGTGTTGCAAGGGGCCGAGGCGGGCGCGTTCCGCGTGCTGCACCCCGGGGGCGCGCATGCGCTGGCCTGCGGGCTGAAGACCCCGGTCGAGGTCGCCGTCGAGGGCCATTGCGGCTACTACGCGGGCGGCATGAACAAGGCGGCCTCTGTCACCGTGCGCGGCAACGCGGGCACAGGCGTCGCCGAGAACATGATGTCAGGCACAGTGCGGGTGACCGGCGATGCGTCCCAGTCCGCAGGAGCCACAGGCCATGGCGGGCTGCTGGTGATCGAGGGCAACACTTCGGCGCGCTGCGGGATCTCCATGAAAGGCATCGACATCGTGGTCGGCGGGAATGTCGGCCATATGTCGGCCTTCATGGGACAGGCAGGGTCGCTGGTCGTCTGTGGGGATGCGGGCGCGGACCTCGGGGACTCGGTCTATGAGGCGCGTTTGTACGTGCGCGGGTCGGTGGCCTCCCTGGGCGCGGACTGCAAGGAGAAGGAGATGACGCCGCATCATCTCGCCAAGCTCACCCGCCTGCTTGAGGCCGCGAACATGGACGCAGACCCGTCCGAGTTCCGCCGCTTTGGCTCCGCCCGCAAGCTCTACAACTTCAACATCGACAATCTGGACGCGTACTGATGGCTGACTACGGCAATGCCCCCCGCACCACGCCGCGCAAAGCGGCTTCGTTCGATGACTACACGATCTCGGAGATCCGCCGAGCCGCGGCCACGGGTATCTACGACATTCGGGGCGGGGGCGCGAAGCGGCGGGTGCCGAACTTCGACGATCTCGTGTTCCTCGGCGCGTCCATGTCGCGCTACCCGCTCGAGGGCTATCGCGAGGCCTGCGGAACGGATGTGATCCTCGGCGACCGGTTCGCGTCCAAGCCGCTGCAGCTGAAGACGCCGATCACGATTGCGGGGATGTCCTTCGGATCGCTGTCGGCGCAGGCGAAGGAGGCTCTGGGGCGCGGGGCATCCGCGATGGGCACCTCCACCACCACCGGCGATGGCGGCATGACGCCAGAGGAGCGTGGCCATTCTGACCTGCTCGTCTACCAGTACCTGCCCTCCCGCTATGGCATGAACCCGGACGATCTGCGCAAGGCAGATGCCATCGAGGTTGTGGTCGGTCAGGGGGCAAAGCCTGGCGGCGGCGGCATGCTGCTCGGCCAGAA
>JBCDID010000215.1:0-6465 GCA_038749355.1 Pseudomonadota bacterium
CGAACTGGGCCTGCGTGACCCATTTCGCAGGCTACTACGTGGCCAAGGATAAAGGCTTTTATGGCGAGGAAGACCTGGAGGTGGAGATCAAGGCTGGCGGGCCGGACATCTCTCCGCCACAGGTGATCGCCGGTGGCGGTGCCGACGTGGTCCTGGACTGGATGCCATCGGCTTTGGCGTCCCGTGAGAAGGGCCTGCCGTTGGTCAACATCGCCCAGCCGTTCAAGAGCTCAGGCATGATGCTGACTTGCCGCAAGGATACTGGGATCACGAGCCCTGCCGACTTTAAGGGCAAGACGCTCGGGGTCTGGTTCTTCGGCAACGAGTACCCGTTCCTGTCGTGGATGAGCCAACTGGGCATTCCGACAGATGGCGGGGATGCGGGCGTGACCGTGCTGAAGCAGGGCTTCAACGTCGACCCGATCCTGCAGAAGCAGGCGGATTGCGTCTCGACCATGACCTATAACGAGTACTGGCAAATCATCGACGCCGGCCTTTCGGCGGATGATCTGGTGGTGTTCAAATACGAGGAGCAGGGCGTCTCGACCCTGGAAGACGGCATGTACGTGCTGGAGGACAACCTCTCCGACCCGGCATTTGTCGACAAGATGGTGCGGTTTGTCCGTGCTTCGATGAAGGGCTGGAAATACGCCGAGGCGAATCCGGATGAGGCGGCTGAGATCGTGCTGGAAAACGACGAGACTGGCGCCCAAACGGAGAAGCACCAGAAACGCATGATGGGCGAGATTGCCAAGCTGACAGCTGGCTCGAACGGCGCTCTGGACCCGGCGGACTATGAACGCACGGTCGAGACGCTAATGAAGGGCGGCTCGGACCCGGTGATCACCAAGGCCCCGGAGGGCGCCTGGACCCACGCAATCACCGACAAGGCCCTCTGATTTGATGGTGGGGTGGGTCCTGACCCGCCCTATTACAGCATGGGGTAACCACCCCGCTTGGGCCCGCGCTCATGTGCGCGGGCCTTTCCTTTGTGGTTGCATGCTACTGAAGTCGTGTCGTGATCCTGCCTCCTTTGGGCAGTAAGCGGATCGCTCGGAGGCGGAGTTTTGAGGTCGCTCAGCCTATGGGCGGATCAATCTGGAGATTGAGGTATTGGCCTTGCGAACAGCGCGTAGCGCGACTTTGATACATGTGTTGCTGGCAGGGGTGATCTTGTCCTCTGTTCTACAGACGATCCTCTTATGGAGCCTGGACCCAAACCTGAGTGTCCTGAACGTATCTGCACGCAATTGGAGTTTTGCCACGATTGTGAGCATGTTTCTGTTTGCTCTTGTTGCGATGGCCCGTTGGGGACGCGAGGTCATCGCGGAGCTCGGACTTGTGCAGAAAACACTCCTGCTTGGCACGGCTGTCTACGTTCTGGCATGGGGTACCTACCATGGCGACATGGCCGTTTGGATCACAACGATAAGCTGGCTATTGGCGATCGCGATGGTCCCGGCTTCGCTGGGGTTTGCGGCTGGCGGTGGGCTGTCGGGGGAGGGCCACTGGAAACTGCTAGGGCTGGCGGCGATTGTGCATGTCCTGCTCTTCTTGCTGGCGCTGTACTTGCTCTGGGATACGGAAGACTACCCTTGGACGAACCGGACGCCCGGGTTCAATAACATCCGGCATCTGACCTATCTGCTGGTGCCGGCCGCAGTGGTCGCCGGGACTCTCCATATGACGCAATCCGAACGGAGGCTCTGGCCGCTGATCAGCTTTGCTGCGGCAGTGTTCTACTTGTTCCTTACGGGCGCACGGGGCGGCGTCTTTGCGGTGACTCTGGCCCTTCCAATGATGTTGGTCATTTGCCGGGTGATGGGAGGAGTAACTATCAGTGGACGCGTCGTGCAGCTCGCCACCCTTTACCTCGCGCTGCTGGGTATTGTTGCAGCAATTCCCGACCTGCCATTTGACTCAATCTGGGCCCGGGCAGAGAGCCTCGCCCAAGGTGGCACCGTAACAGGAGGACGCTGGGGTGTCTGGACCGCTTCGGCCGAGGCGATCCGCGACAATTGGTTGTTCGGCGTCGGGCCTGTTGCCCTGGGCAATATCCAGGGTCCTACTGAAGAGTTCGCTCTGAACCATCCGCACAACCTGTTGTTCCAGATCCTGTTGAATTGGGGTGTGCTGGGATCAGCGCTGTTGATCGCAACCGGAGCGGCGTTGGCTGTTCGGGTATTTGATCTGGATCGAACAGAGCTTGCGGATCGGTGCCCCGCGTTGGCTGCGATCCTTGGCATGTTCATTCATGCTTTGGTGGATGGCGGCCTCTACTACCTGTTCTCGGTGGCGATTTTCCTGATCGCATTCGTAGTGCTGATCCGTCCGTCCGAGCGGTTGCAGGCCGGTTAGCCTATGATGAGCGTGCCTGCGCCGTGCTCCGTGAAGAGCTCCAGCAGTACGCCGTGCGGGACTGTGCCGTCCAGAATCACCGAGGCGCCGCAGCCCTGCTCCATTGCCATCAGCGCGGTCTCGACCTTGGGGATCATGCCGCCCGCTATCGTGCCATCGGCGATGAGGGTCGCAACATCGGCACGGGTCAACTCGGTCAGCACCTCGCCTGCCTTGTTCTTCACGCCCTGCACATCCGTCAGTAGCATCAGCCGCTCGGCCCCCATAGCGCCCGCGACCGCGCCGGCTGCTGTGTCGCCATTAATGTTGTAGGTTTCCTCGGCGGTCCGGCCCGCACCCACCGGTGCGACGACCGGAATGAAATCCGAATCGATGAAGGTCCGCAGCACCCTCGGGTTCACGTCCACGGGCACACCGACAAAGCCGAGATCCAGCACCTTCTCGATGTTCGAGTCCGGGTCTTTCTTCGTCTTCAGCGCCTTTTCGCAGACGATCAGGTTGGCATCCTTGCCCGAGAGCCCAACGGCTTGCCCGCCCTGCGCGTTGATGGCAGCGACGATGGACTTGTTGATCCGGCCCGCGAGGACCATCTCGACGACCTCGACCGTCTCCTCGGTGGTGACGCGCAACCCGTCCTTGAACTCGCTCTCGACGCCCAGCCGGTCGAGCATCTTGTTGATCTGCGGCCCGCCGCCATGGACAACCACCGGGTGCACGCCGCATTGCTTCATCAGCACGATGTCGCGGGCGAAATTGGCCATCGAGGCAGCGTTGCCCATGGCGTGACCGCCGAATTTCACCACGATGGTCTTGCCATCGTAGCGCTGCAGGTAGGGCAGGGCTTCAGACAAAGTGCGGGCCGTAGCCAGCCAGTCGCGTTTCATGGCTTTCGAGATCTCCATCCCCGGTTCCCCCGTCAGAGGTTTCGGCTCTCTTAACCTCGGTTGCGGGGTTCGCAAAGCCCCCGTGCCTCGCCCGCGCTCCCTTTTCATTTTGCTCAAAATACCTCGAGAGCGCGAGAGCAGAGCTCTCGCATTGGCCCGGAACGGGCAAAATGCAATGCACAGCTCAAACCGCGCGGGTGAAGCCCTTCTCGATCCGTGCGAGCCATGCGAGCAGGCCGATCAGGACCGCGGCAACGCATGAGAGCATCCAGAGCGGCACGTCGAACCCGCTCGAGGCTTGCGCGACCACGCCGATTGAAAGCGGCCCCATCACCCCACCGATCTCGGCCACCGTGAAGAACATGCCACCTGCCATTCCGGCCCGGTCGGCGGGTACGCCAGGGGCCTCCATCAGAAGCAGGATGGCCACGGTCATCATCGAGGACCGTGCGATCCCTTGCAGGATCAACCCCGTCGCCAGCCCCGGACTCGGGTCTAGATGCAGAAGCAACGTTGCCACGCCCACCGCCACAAAGAGGACGAACATGATCGCGACCCGGCGCTCCGGCGTGGCGAACCGTGGGATGGTCAGCGCACCCGCCACGCCCACGATGGTCGGGATCGATGCCCACATGGACGCCTCCACCGGGCTCATCCCCTTGTCTCGCAGGATCTCAGGCAGCCAGTTGTTCAGCCCGTGGTTCAGGATGAAGATGCCGATGGCCATCATCAAGACGATCTGCACGGTGCGAATGGAGGAGAGCTCAATCAGCGCTTTCAGGCTGCCCGCTTTCGACAGCCCCGACAGTCGCCCGTCCCGCGCACGGGCTTCCGGATGCCGCGAGATCAGCCACCAGACGAGCCCGGACGCAAAGACGAACCCCGCCACGACGAAGAGCGCGCCGCGCCAGGATCCGGTCAGGGGAATCAGCACGCTCTGCGCGGACCAGAGGATCGCGATGCCCCCCAGCGCGGGCCCGGTCATGTAGATGCCCATCGCCATGCCGCGCGACGCGCCGGTGAACCAGAGCGCGATGAACTTGGGCGCGCCGATGGAGATCAACGGGCCACCCAGCCCGAACAAGGCGACGGCTGCGAACAACAGTGTCACGTCGCCTGCCAGCCCCCGCATCACCATCGAGAGCGCCATGATTGTGGCCGAGACAACCAGCCCGATCGCAACCCCGGTGCGGTCCATCAGCGCACCAAGCGGCAGGGCAGCAGCGATATAGGTCAGCTGCCACGCTCCCAGCACGCCCCCCATGGCGCCCTTGTTGGTGCCGAGGTCGCGGGCGATCTCGGTCACTATCGGGGCCATGGACGCGATACAAAGCCCGAACGAGAAATAGATCAGCCACACGCCGAACAAGGCTGCCCAGCGATAGGGATGCGGCGGAGAGAGTTCGGTCTGACCCATGCCCGGGGATCTAGCACGTGCGCCGGGGAGCAGGCATCTTCCCCGTGATTTCGCGAGCCCAAAACCCTCCAGTGGAAGGACTGTTTCTCGTCAAACATTCAATGAGAACTTGATACACGTTCCGGAGTGCTTGAGGACAAGTCGGCTGATACGGGCGCCCAAAGGCATGCGTGGCAAAAATCTGATAGAGGTCTTTTGTGTGGTTTCGAGAAAAGCCGCCCAACACGCAAAAAAATTATGTTTTGGCAGTTTGGAAACGGCTCAGCGTGTCCGCGCAAGCTGCCGCAAAGCCTCTCCGGCTGCGATCCCGGCCGCGACCGCGATATTGAGGGAGCGGGTGCCCTCGGCCATTGGGATCACCACACGGGCATCGGCCGCTGCGTGCACATGATCCGGCAGGCCTGCACTTTCCCGACCCATCAACAGCACGTCCCCGGGCTGGAAGTGAAAATCCCAGAGGGGCACGGCACCCCTGGTGGTCATCGCGACCAGACGGCCGGTTCGAGCGGCTTGAAACGCTTCCCAGGAATCGCGGCGGACGACTTCTGCCTTGTCGCCATAATCCAATACCTGACGGCGCACGGCATGGAGCGAGAACGCGAAACCGCAGGGCTCGATGACGTCCACGGGCACGCCCAGACAGGCGCCGGTGCGGATGATTGCGCCGACATTGGGCGCGATATCCGGCAGGAATAATGCAATTCGGATAGGTTGCGGCATCTTGGCTGCCCTCTGCGGCGCGTTGTCCGCTGGACCATTTGCGATTTCGTACGATATTCCGGTCAAACATGCGAGGGGTGCTGTGCAGTTCCCCCAGTTAGTGTGCTCGTCCCGGCGAGCAGCAGAAATGGAGAGCAACGTGTCAGGAGACGGAAATCGCCGCGACTTCCTGTATGTAGCGACTGGAGCGTCCGGTGCCGTGGTGGCCGGGGCAGCTGTCTGGCCTCTGGTGGATCAGATGAACCCGTCCGCGGATGTGCGGGCGCTGGCCTCGATCGAAGTGGACGTATCGTCCGTCGAGCCGGGCAGCCAGATCACGGTAAAGTGGCGGGGCAAGCCCGTCTTCATCCGTCGGCGCACTGATAAAGAAATCGAATTGGCCCGCGCCGTGCCGGTCAGCGACCTGCCGGATCAGCTGGCGCGCAATGACAACCGGCCCTCGGATGCGTCGGCCGACGATGCTGACCGGACCCTGGACGATGCAGGCGAGTGGTTGGTGATGATGGGTGTGTGTACGCACCTGGGCTGCGTGCCGCTGTCGGATGCCGGAGATTTCGGAGCGTGGTTCTGCCCGTGCCACGGCTCGCACTACGATACCGCCGGACGTATCCGTAAGGGTCCCGCGCCGGAGAACCTTCCGGTGCCGGTGGCAGAATTCGTTTCCGATACAGTGATCAAACTGGGCTGAGGAGAGACCGATGGCTGGCATCCCGCATCCCGAATACGATCCCAAGACGGGCATCGAAAAATGGGTTCACCGTCGCCTTCCAATTGGCGGCATAATCCACTCAACACTGACCATTCCGACCCCGAAGAACCTCAACTGGATGTGGATTTGGGGTATCGTGCTGACCGCGTGTCTGGCGCTTCAGATCATTACCGGCATCGTGCTGGTTATGCACTACGTGCCGCATGTGGACCACGCCTTCGGGTCAGTCGAGCACATCATGCGCGACGTAAACGGCGGCTGGCTCTTGCGCTATGCGCACCAGAACGGCGCCATGTTCTTCTTCGCGGCGGTCTATTTCCATATCTTCCGTGGGCTCTACTACGGGTCTTACAAGGAGCCGCGCGAGATCACCTGGA
>JBCDID010000216.1:0-6443 GCA_038749355.1 Pseudomonadota bacterium
CAGCAGCACAGAGCGGTTGCGGAGGTAGGCCCAACCCATGATCGCACCGCCAACGGCAGTCATCGAGATCGTGATCCAACTGTCGTAGAACAGATGCCCGAGCCCGAAGAGGGCCCCGTTTGCGATGATCAGCGCCATGCCGGATGGGAAGAGCTGCCCGTAGCGTTCGAAGAACAGCGAGCGGTAGATGATCTCCTGCGGCAATGCGGACGCGATTGGATAGGCGATCATCACGAATATCCAAAGCGTCGGGCGTTCCAGCACGAAATTCAGGTACATGGCCGGGTTGATGGCAACGACGAAGGCTGTGCAGGTCACAGCCGTCACTACCCAGAAGCCTAGGATGAGCCGCCATTCCCCGAAGACCGGTCCGCGCAAGAGCTGCTTGGCCTCCCAACCCGGCGTGCGCGAAAGCAGGAACCATGCGACCGCAGCCAGCAGCCAGATTAGGCCGAACAACAGGCGCTGTTGCTGCAGAAACTCGAAGTACACGGTCATCAGGATAGGGACGCCGACGAAGAGCAGGATCATCTCGATCCATAGGCGGGCGTTGGAAGCGGGGCGTGCAGCAGCGGTGTTCATGCGCAGGCATGTATAATCGGCAGCACAAAAGAAAAGCGGCCGGGACGGGTCCCGGCCGCCTGTGTCATGTGCCGGCGATCAGCCCTGGGTCGCGGGCGTGATGCGCAGCTCGACCCGGCGGTTGGCCGCACGGCCTTCCGCAGTGTCGTTGGAGGCGACCGGCGCGCTTTCACCCTGGCCGAAGGACGCCAGACGTGCCTGGGTCACGCCTTGGCCGGTGAGGTAGCTGGCCACAGCACCCGAGCGACGCTCGGAGAGTTGCTGGTTATAGGCGTCCGAGCCCCGCGAGTCGGTGTGCCCGATCACATCGATATAGCTCTCCGGGTACTTGTTGAACGTTGCGGCCACGTCGTTCAGAGCGCCCTGGAACTGGGGCTTGATGGCTGCCGAGTCGGTGTCGAACGTGATCGACGAGGGCAGGTTCACCAGGAGCTGGTCGCCCTGGCGCTCGACCTCGGCACCGGTCCCGGCGAGGCCTGCTTCCAGTTCGCGCTGCTGCTGGTCGAGGTACTGGCCGACGGCCGCACCCGCCAGGAGGCCGATCCCGGCACCCACAAGCGCGTTGCGGCGGTCATTGCCACCCACCAGGGTCCCAGCGGCGGCACCCACTGCTGCACCGGCCAGCGCGCCGATCGCGGTGTTCTGATTGTCCTGAACTGTCTGGCAGCCGACCAGTGCGACACAGCACGTGGCGGCGATAAGCATCTTTCTCATTGTGGTCTCCTCCGTTTGCGACCCGAAATCCAGCGGACTTTACTGCGCAGCATAATGCATGTCAAATTGACATATTTATGCCGCATAACACTACAACGGCGCCCGTCGGGAAATCAGGCGCCCAGTTCCGAAAATATTGGTGCCCACTGTGTCTTGAGTGGCACCAAAGCCGCCGTCTGGCGGTCGAAGATGGACATTCCCTTGCTGGCGAGATCGCCATAGGCCGCGCGCTCGGTCAGCCAGGCCAGCGGGGCGTGATCCAATTCATCCAGAAAGTAGTCGAGCGATTCGGCTGCGCGCGAACGCGGTTTGATCCGGTTCGCCACAAGATGCACCTGCGCCTTGCCTTTGCGCACGCGTTTGAGATCCTCGATCTCCTCCAGAAACCCTTTGGTGGCCTGCTCGTCAAAGACGGAGGGTTGCACCGGCGTCAGCACGGCCTTCGCCTCAGCAATCAGCGCTTCCGCCTTGGAGCCTTTCAGTGACCCGGGTGCATCAATCACCAGCCAGTCGATCTTCTTCGGATACTCACCAATGTCCGAGCTCTTGGTCCAGTCGATCCCGCGGATCTGCGCCACATGTCCCGGCCGCCTGTCCAGCCAGCCCAACGTGGACCTCTGCCGGTCCGCATCCGCCAGCGCCACCCTGAGACCGCCGCGCGCCAACGCCGCGGCCAGGTTCACCGCAATCATGGACTTGCCGACACCACCCTTCTGGTTGGCGACCAACACTGTGCGCATGGGATCCTCCGTTCTGCGCGCCCATGTTATCCCGCCCGGAGCGTCATGAAACCGCAAATCTTTGGATTTTTGCGGGGGACAAGGCGGAATTTTGCCGCTATGAGGCCGAAATGCACATCATTACAGAGAGTTCCGAGCTGGCTGCCCTTTGTGAAGAGTTCGCGGCCAGCCCATACGTCACGATCGACACCGAGTTCCTGCGTGAGCGCACGTACTGGTCCCAGCTTTGTCTCGTCCAGATGGCACGTCCCGGCGACCATGAACGCGATGCGGTTCTGATCGATCCGCTGGCTGACGGAATGGACCTGTCGCCGCTTTACGCGCTGATGGCAAACGAGGCCGTGGTCAAGGTCTTCCACGCGGCCCGGCAGGATGTCGAGATCTTCTGGCATCAGGGCAAGGTTATGCCAACGCCTCTGTTCGATACCCAGGTTGCGGCCATGGTTTGCGGGCACGGTGAGCAGGTCGGCTACGAGACCCTTGTGCGGAAGGTGGCGAACGCCCAGATCGACAAATCCTCGCGTTTCACCGACTGGTCGCGTCGTCCGCTGAGTGCGAAGCAACTGTCCTATGCGCTGGCCGATGTCACGCATCTGCGTGCGATCTACGAGAAGCTCTCGGAACAGATCGAGAAGTCCAATCGCAGCCATTGGGTCAAGGAGGAGATGGGTGTCCTGACCGATCCCGCGACCTATGACCTGTCACCTGAGAACGCCTGGCGTCGCGTGAAGGCGCGTGCCCAGAGCCCGAAGCTTCTGGCCATCGTGCGCGAACTGGCTGCGTGGCGCGAGCGCATGGCGCAGGAAAGGGACGTGCCACGCGGGCGGATCATCAAGGATGACGCGCTGATGGAGATCGTTGCCGCGCAACCCAAGACGCCCGAGGAGTTGGGCCGGTTGCGCCTTGTCCAGCGTGAGGCGCGCAAGCCGGAAATCTCCGAGCAGATCATCGCGGCCGTTGCCGAGGGATTGGCGTGCCCGAAAGAGGGCCGTCCGATCGTCGAGGTCCCGCCGCGGCGCAAGGAAGGCTCCCAGGCCATCGCAGATTTGTTGAAAGTCTTTCTCAAGGCCCGCGCAGAGGAGATCGGGGTTGCGCCCAAGCTGATTGCCCCCTCCGCTGACCTCGAGGCGCTGGCTGGGGAAGAAGACCCGGATCTGCCAGCGCTGAAGGGATGGCGGCGCGAGGTGTTCGGCGAGGAGGCCCTGCGAATCAAGTCAGGCGCCCTCGGCCTTGTCGCGAAGCCTGGTGGAGTGCGCGTCATCGAAGTTGGTGGTTCGTGAGCAGCGGCCCAGGGTTGGGGTCGTCACATACGTTCTGATCCGACCGAAACCACCTCCGTCCCTCGGGTTCCGGCCCAAATAGCTCTTCGCAGTACGGGGAGTGACCTCAGGCGACCGAAAGGCTCAGAATGCCATCTCAACGCCGCCGTTCAGGGCCAGAACCCTGAGCCCCCGCGCGCCCTGAAGCTGCGCCAGCGTTACCGGCAGATCCGCCCTGATTGCCCGTGACTGCGTCGTGCCAACAGGCAGGTTCAATCCCTCGGCCGGTGCAACCGCAACGAAGTCATATTCGATATAGCCATCAGCCGCAGGTGCGCCATCGCGGCGTGGACGCAGCGCAGGCAGCGCATAGCCGAGCCCGGGCGCGGTCCCAAACGCTGTGATCAGGAACCCATCGCGCGTGCGGCCCATTTCGACCGATCGGACCAATTGCACAGGCACCTTGGCCTCGACAGCGGCTGCGCGCGCTTCGGCCTCCTCGATCTCGGCCGTGCTGGGCGCGCCCCACAGCGTGTCGACATCGTCCAGCAGAGTGCCTGTCGAACAGCCGGCCATTGCCGCAAGAATGCCCGCCGCCACCAAACACCGGAAGCCCGCAAACCGCATATTCATGTTCCCCGACATATCTTCCTGCTCAGGCAGGACCTTATGCGCGCTTTTCGGGGAATGGCAACCTTTGCGCCCAGGGTGGTCCAGTTGGGAGGGAGACCACTAGACGCCAACGGCGCTTCCCACTAGATGGTAGCGCACCGAAACGGAGGTCCCATGGCAGAACTGCCGCCCTTTGACGAAATTGCCGAAAACCTCGAGCTCTTCGATGGGTGGGAGGACCGCTATCGCTACATCATTGAGCTGGGCCGCGACATGGGAGACCTGCCGGAGGCGCGGCGCACCGATGCGGTCAAGGTCGAAGGTTGCGCCAGCCAGGTCTGGCTGGTCCCCGAACTGGTGGACACCGCAGATGGTCAGGTGCTGCGCTTCGAAGGCGACTCGGATGCTATGATCGTGCGGGGACTCATCGCGGTGCTGGTAACCTTGGCGTCCGGGCGCACGGTGGCCGAGATCCGCGCCATGGATATCCGCGCCGAACTGGGAAAATTGCAGCTGGAACAGGCGCTTTCCGCACAGCGCTCGAACGGGCTGCGCGCCATGGTCGACCGTATCAACGACATTGCCCGCGCCGCGAAAGCGGCCTGATCACGCATTCATTCAGGATCGGAGGATCCACAATCTCATGACCAATACCCTCACCGAGCTTCTTCAAACCCGCGACTGGCTGTTGTTGGATGGTGCCACAGGCACGAACCTCTTCGCCATGGGGCTCATGTCGGGGGATGCGCCGGAGTTGTGGAATGTCGATGCGCCGGACAAGATCCGCGCGCTCCATGACGGGTTCATCAATGCGGGCTCCGATGTGATTCTGACGAACTCCTTCGGTGGGTCCCGTTATCGGTTGAAGCTGCACGATGCGCAGGACCGAGTGCACGAGTTGAACAAGCTGGCAGGCGAGATCGCGCGCGAATGCGTCGACAAGTCCGGACGCAAGGTCGTCGTTGCGGGCTCCGTTGGCCCGACAGGCGAGATCTTGCAGCCCGTTGGTTCGCTCTCCCACGAGGATGCGGTCGACGCTTTCCGGGAACAGATCCGCGGCCTTCAGGCTGGTGGCGTGGACGTGATCTGGGCCGAGACGATTTCTTCCGAGGAAGAGTTTCGCGCCGTGGCCGAGGCTGCCGCGGCGGAGGATGCGCCCTTCTGCGGCACGCTTTCCTTTGATACGGCTGGCCGCACCATGATGGGGGTGACCTCCAGCGGGTTCGCGGGCATGGCCGCGAGCGTGCCCAACGCGCCGCTCGCGCTGGGTGCCAACTGCGGCACCGGAGCGCCCGACCTGCTGCGCACCGTGCTCGGCATCACCGAGGCGGACCCGAATGCCATCGTCGTGGCCAAGGCCAATGCGGGCATCCCGAAATATGTAGATGGCAAGATCGTCTATGATGGCACGCCCGAACTTATGGCCCGGTACGCGTGTCTTGCCCGGGATGCTGGTGCGCGGCTGATCGGAGGGTGTTGCGGGACGTTGCCGGAACATCTGGTCGCGATGAAGGCTGCGCTTGAGGCTCATTCGCCCGGTGCGCGTCCCTCGCTCGATCATATCTCCGAGGTGATCGGGCCATTCTCATCCGCCGATGATGGCACGGGCGACACTTGCTGTGGCGGAGACAGGCCCCGCGGGCGCGGAGGCCGGCGAGGGCGCAGACGCTAACGGGCGTGGCGGAGCCACCACGCGGCAGCCGCGCCGGCCAGCGCACCGAACAGGTGGGCTTCCCAGGACACGTTGCTGCCCTGGGTCGGAAGCACTCCCCAGATGAACCCGCCGTAAAGCAGGATGACCGCGACAGCACCGGCGAGCGCGCGGAAACTCCGCTCGAGGATCGCGAGGCTGACGACAAAGCCGAACCAGCCGAAAATCAGTCCGCTTGCCCCGACCACGATCGCTGGACGGGCGAGGAGCCAGACGGCAAGGCCGGAGACCACGACAATCACGGCGCTGGCCAGCCAGAACCGTCGGGGTGCAACGGCGATCCCGATCCCGCCAAGCACGAGAAGCGGAAGCGTGTTTGCTGCGGCATGGCCGACACCCCCATGAAGGAACGGCATCGCGGGCACGCCAATCAGCCCCGGCACACTGCGCGGCAACAGCCCGAACCACTGGTTCAACCGATACCCAAGCAGCAGATTGACCATCTCCACAGCCCAGATCACGGCGACCAGGACGAGGATTGGACGGATTGCGCTGATAATCTCAGTCCGTTGCATGGGGTCCACATGCCAACGCGCATCACGAGCGTCAAGAACCGCCTCGTTGCCGTTGCGTCGGGAACCGACTTGAAAACGGCGGATTTGTAAGCCTTAGATCATGAAACCGGAGTATCCGGGGGATGAGCAAAGCCTCACGCGGAAAGAGGGAGCCATATGTCTGAGGAAGAAGAAGATATCGTCCTGAGCGAGTTGGACGACGATGAACTTGTCCAACAGATGTTCGACGACCTCTATGACGGTCTCAAGGAGGAGATCGAAGAGGGCGTGAACATTCTGCTGGAGCGCGGCTGGACGCCCTATGACGTGC
>JBCDID010000217.1:0-6390 GCA_038749355.1 Pseudomonadota bacterium
GGAACGGGCCGCCCAGCAGCATCGGCACTAGCCAGACCCAGAGGAGTGTGCTGCTAAAGCCGGTGAACAGAAGGGCATAAAGGCCGAGCGCTACTCGTGCCTCGGTCCGGACCCGCTTCTGTCCACGCTTCGGGACGAAGACATCCCGGTTCCGACCGGCCGCGTTCCGCACCAGCGTTTTGATCCGCCAGATCCATTCGGGAACGCCGGTCAGGTAGATCAGGTAGCCCCGCAGCGTTTGCGGCTTCGGGCTCGCCAGTTCGGGGTCGTTCTCTGGATCATGGGTGAACCGGTGATGCGCCATATGGAAATAGCGGAAATGGTCTGGACCCAGAAACACGACGAAGGCGCAGAGCCTTGCTGTCCAGATGTTGAAACGGTCCGTGGCGAAGGCGGTCTGGTGCGTCGTCTCATGGAGGGCTGTGAAGAGGAAGACCAGCAGCACGCCCTGCGGAAGCAACAGGACCTGCCATCCCGGAAGACCCAATGCGATTGCGGCACCCAGACATGCGATCAGCCCCAGATGCATGCCAAGATGTACCAATCCCGCTTTGTCCGATTGGGCGCACAGATCCCTCCGCTCCTTGGCGGAAAGGTTGCTGATGAGGCGCTTGTGATCGATCTCGGACTCCATGCCCGCGACCATAACCCGGGCGATCGAACTGTGCCAGATTGTCCGGGCCCAGCACTGGCCTTGACATGCCTGAGTGATTCAGTCAGGTTAAGAATAGTTCCAGCCACCTCGCCACGTGAGGCAGCCCGAGTTCCCAAGATACGAGGAATCAGCGCTATGACATCACGTGCCGAAGAGGCGACGGAACGACCTGCCGAACGCAATACAAGCAGCCACTCGCAGGCCGAGTGGAAAGCGCTTGCCCTTGAAACCGGGTTCTACAGCGACCTGACATTCGAAGCGCTGATGGACCGTCTGGAACGTGTGGTACTCACAAGATGACACGAATTGATCTCACTCCCCGCACCGCGTCTTCAGACGAAGCGCCGAAGATCCCCGTGCATGACGCCGAATCCCTTCTGGGTGGTGGCAGGAAGGCAGCAATCGTGCTGGGTGACCAGATCTACACGCTGCAGATTACGAAACAGGGCAAGCTGCTCCTGACCAAATAACGGATCGGGGGCCGCCGCTCCTCGCGAACACGCTGGACATCTGCCTGCCTTCATGCCGCTATGGGTGGCATAAGCGCAGAAGGGTGGCATGGCAGAGCGGGACACGGCGGAGGCCTTTGACATCTACGATCTTCCGCCGGGTTTCGTGGAAGATCCTTATCCGGTCTACGCGGCTCTCCGCGAGTATGCGCCGCTGAAGCGGTTCGCGGACGGGACTGTGATGATCACCCGTTGGGCCGAGATGGCCCGGATCTACCGGGACACGACGGTGTTCTCGTCCGACAAGCAGGTTGAGTTCAAGCCAAAGTTCGGCGCGGACTCTCCGCTCTTCGAACATCACACGACGTCCCTCATCTTCAACGATCCGCCATTGCACACACGGGTGCGCAAGATCATGGTCGGTGCCATGACGCCGCGGGCCGTGGCCGCAATGGAACCGGGTCTGGTCGATCTGGTCGACCGGCTTCTCGATGCGATGGAGGGGCGCGACGAGGTGGATCTGATCGCCGATTTCGCCGCAGCCATTCCCATCGAGGTCATCGGCAACCTCTTTGACATGCCGCAGGAGGAGCGAGGGCCGCTGCGGCAATGGTCGCTTGATATCCTCAGTGCGCTGGAGCCGGTCATGGCCCCGGATGTCGAGACGGAAGGCAACCAGGCCGTCACAGACTTCAAGGCCTATCTCGCGGATCTGGTCGCGCGGCGGCGTGCGTCGCCCGGCGATCCCGAAACGGATGTCCTGACGCGCCTGATGCAAGGGGAGGGCGGTGAGCACCTGACCGAGACGGAGCTTCTGCAGAACTGCATATTCATCCTGAACGCGGGGCATGAGACCACCACGAACCTGATCGGTAACAGCCTTGCCCTGCTGCCGGAGTGGCCGGAGGTGGCGGAAGGCTTGGCACGCGATCCCGCGAGGCTGGACAATACGGCTGTGGATGAGCTGTTGCGCTATGAAAGCCCGGTGCAACTCGGCAACCGGATCACGACAGCTCCGGTCGAGCTGTGCGGCGAGGAGCTTGCAGCAGGCACCCGAATCCACCTGTGCCTTGGCGGTTCAAACCGGGACGCGGCGCAGTTCTCCGAACCGGACCGACTGGACCTCGCCCGCCGTCCGAACAAGCACATGGCGTTCGCTGGTGGACAGCACTTCTGTGTCGGCGCGACGCTTGCAAGGATGGAGGGCCGGATCGGGCTCTCCAAGTTCCTCGAGCGCTATCCCGACTACAAACTCTTGCCCGGCGCCGAACGGAATGGGCGGGTCAGGTTCCGTGGTTACAATGTTTTGCCTGCCCGATTGCCCCCATAGTCTCGCCAGTGCCTCGGCTCAGCTAATCTGACCATGCGACACCCTTTTTGCTGCTATATCGCCTCCGGTGTAGCGGATCGATTTCAGCAACCACTCTCCCAGAGCGCCCTCCATTGCCGGCGCATGGCTGTTGAGAATCCGCCAAGCTGATCGAGCCGCTGGGACATGTCGCGCCAGTCTTCAGAGTCGCCACGAACCAATTGCCAGTGATTGGCTGCGGCGGTGAGCAACATCGAGAGATTGGGTGCCAACGTTTGCGGCCTTGCCTCCGGGCCGCGCCAAAGCTCGATTGCGTAAACATCGTCGGCGCTATGTCCTGGGTGAGCCGAGTTGACCGCAAGCGCATTCGCCTCCCAGGACCCAATGCAAACCATACCATCGGGAATACACGCTCTGCCTGTCGGACCGTTCAGTTCTGAAAGCGCGGAATGTAAATCAGGCTTCAACGGGTTCCCGACAATCAGGTTGCCAATCGCGAGACCGTTCAACGATACATTCTCAGCGACGATCAAGAACCCTTCGGAGAGGTCGAATTCCTTGAGATCTTCGCGTGGACTAGGTTCCGCCTTGTTCGCCCTTAGCGGGTGGGGCGTCGACATCCGCGCCGAGAACTCAAGAGCAGCCTCAAGGTTTGAAAGCACAGCTAGCTGCCAGCGCCGCCAACAGTAAGCCCATCGATGAGCATGGTTGGCTGGCCCACTCCGACCGGCACGCCTTGGCCCTGCTTGCCGCACGTGCCGATCCCGGGGTCCATCTTCGAGTCGTTGCCAACCGCGCGGATCTGGCGGAGCGCGCTAGGACCATCGCCGATCAGTGTCGCTCCCTTGACCGGATGAAGGATCTTGCCGTCCTTCACGCGGTACGCCTCGGTGCAGGAGAACACGAACTTCCCGTTCGCGATATCCACCTGACCACCGCCGAAATTGGTCGCGTAAATGCCGTCCTTGACCTCGGCCACGATGCTCTCGGGATCAGCGTCACCAGATTCCATCACCGTATTCGTCATCCGCGGCATCGGGATGTGCGCGTAGCTTTCGCGGCGGCCGTTGCCCGTCGGCGCCACACCCATGAGCCGCGCGTTCTGGCGGTCCTGCATGTAGCTGACCAGTACCCCGTCCTCGATCAACGTGGTCCGGTTGGTGGGCGTGCCCTCGTCGTCAATGGTCAGCGAGCCGCGCCGGTCCGGGATCGTCCCGTCGTCCACCACGGTGACCCCCGGGGCCGCGATGGGTTTGTTCATCAGTTCCGTGAAGGCTGACGAGCCCTTGCGGTTGAAGTCACCCTCCAGCCCGTGCCCGATCGCCTCATGCAGCAGAATGCCGGGCCATCCCGCGCCGAGGGCCACTTCCATGACACCGGCGGGCGCATCTTCGGCATCGAGGTTGACCAAGGCCACGCGGAGTGCCTCCTCCGCCATCGCCTTCCAGGCATTGGGTGTGATGAGCCGTTCGTAGGTATGCCGACCTCCGGCCCCTGCTGATCCGGATTCGCGACGGCCGTCCTTCTCGACGATCACCGAGATGTTCATGCGACAAAGCGGGCGGTGATCGCGGACGCGCCCGCCCTCCGCCCGGAGGATCTCGACTTCCTGAACATTTGCGGCCAGTGAGGCCGATACCTGCACCACTCGCGGATCACGGGCCCGCAGCCAATCATCGATCTCCCGCAAAAGGTCGATCTTGACGGCAACTGGATCGGCCGTCACAGGGTCGACTGCATCGTAAAGCTGGCGGTTTGTGCCTGGGGGCGGCGGAGCCATGACACCGCCACCGTCACGTGCGGCCATGCGAGCGGTACCTGCGGCGCGTTTCAACGCGGCCTCGGTCAACTCGGAGGCATGCGCGTAACCGGCAGCGCCCCCGAGAACCGTGCGCAATCCGAAGCCCTGGTTGGAATCGTATGATGCGTTACGGAGCCGCCCATCATCGAAGCTCAGCATCTCGGACCGGCGCCGTTCCAGAAACAGCTCCCCATCATCCGCACCCGCGAGCGCGTCACGCAAAACGGTGAGCGCGCGGCCCTCATCCAGATCGGTCTCGAACGGGCGGAACGGGGCGGGATCGGCCATTGTGAACTCCTTATCCGGTCTGCGGAAATTAGGCACCTGCCCTGGGGCATTCCAGCGCAGAGCGGCGACATGCCGCAAAGCTGTTGGTTGCTTAGAAACTGTGGTTGTGGTGATTGAGGTTATACAGGTTGTCAATGGGCGTCCGGTGGGGGTCCTGAAACTACGAGGCACGACATGAAGCGAATTGGGTCTTTTCTGGCCGCGATAGCAACACTGGCGATGAGCAACGCGGCATGGGCCAGCGACGTCGCGGGCAAACCGATCCCTGCAGGCCATCACTTCCAGCGTGCCGTGACGCCCGTCATGGAAGACATCGTCTGGCTCGATAACTTCCTGCACATCATCATAATTCTGATCGTGCTGTTTGTTGTGGCGTTGATGTACATCTGCGTGACCAAGTTCAGCCGGAAGAACAATCCGGAGCCGGCGACGTTCACCCACAACACGACGGTTGAGGTGCTGTGGACCGCCATTCCTGTCGTGATCCTGATCGTCATAGCGATCCCGTCCGTGAAGCTTCTGTTCAAACAGCTCGAAGTCCCCAAGGCGGACGTGACCATCAAGGCGATCGGCAACCAGTGGAACTGGTCCTATGAGTACCTGGACGAAGACATTGATTTCACAGCCAATATGATTGGCGCACCGGGCACGGAGATCCCTGAGTCGCTGGAAGACGAAGACTTCGACCTGAACTATGCCATGAACGATGGCGTCATGAAGCTGCTGGAGCATTACGGGCACACGCGGGATGAGTTCCTACTGGCCACCGACTACCGTGTCGTGGTTCCCGTGGACGCCAATGTTCACGTGCTCGTAACGGCCTCTGACGTAATCCACGCATGGACCATCCCGTCCTTCGGATCGAAGATCGACGCCATGCCCGGACGCATCAACGAAACCTGGTTCCGCGCGACCGAGATCGGAACCTACTATGGCCAATGCTCCGAGCTGTGCGGGCAAGCGCATACCTACATGCCGATTGTGGTCGATGTGGTCAGTCAGGAGGATTATGACGCCTGGCTTCTCAAGATGGCCGCGCGCGATGGCGAGCCGGTGATCCAGACCGCTCAAATCACCGAGTAAATTTGACCTGAGAGGCAGCCTTGGCGACCGATCTTACAACTACTCTCGACCGCAGTGCCGAGCCCGAAGCCGAGTTTGGTGACTTCATCCGGTTGTTGAAGCCGCGCGTCATGTCGCTCGTGGTGTTCACGGCGCTTGCAGGAATGGTCGCGGCACCCTTGGCGGTGCACCCGGTGATGGGGCTCGCGATTGTTCTGTGTATCGCTGTCGGGGCAGGGGCCTCCGGCGCGCTGAACATGTGGTGGGATCGTGATATCGACGCCGCGATGGGTCGAACGCAGGAGCGACCGATCCCGGCAGGACGTGTCGAACCGGACACCGCACTGGCCTTGGGTCTCGGGCTTTCGATCCTCTCTGTCCCGATGCTCGCGCTGTTTGCGAATCTGCTGGCAGCCGGGCTGCTCGCGTTCACGATCTTCTTTTACGCGGTGATCTACACCATGTGGCTCAAGCGCTCGACGCCGCAGAACATCGTGATCGGGGGTGCCGCGGGTGCGTTTCCGCCGATGATCGGCTGGGCTGCCGTGACGGGTGACGTCACGTGGGCCTCGGTGCTGATGTTCATGGTGATCTTTCTCTGGACCCCGCCGCATTTCTGGGCGCTCGCGCTCTTCAGGAATGGCGACTACGAGCGGGTCGGTGTGCCGATGATGCCCGTCGTTGCAGGCGATCGCGCGACCCGGCGGCAGATCTTTGCCTACGCGGCAATCCTGGTGCCCGTGGCGATCCTGCCGGCGTTCACCGTGGCCGGCGGACCCATCTATCTTGTGGTGGCCACGCTGGCGAGTTTGCGGTTCGCCCGGGA
>JBCDID010000218.1:0-6389 GCA_038749355.1 Pseudomonadota bacterium
CGACTGGGTAAATGACTCTCTCGGGATCTTTGCGTCAAAGACCGGCGTCGGTGTGATGATGGCCGCGACTTTTCCGATGCTCGTCAATCCCGAGTTCCTCACCGCCGCGAAACCGAACATGCTGCCCTTCGAGCTGGCACCGTTGGCTGACGATCACCCGCACGCGAACCTGATGCGAAACTCGGCGAGCGCGGACTGGGCATTTGCTTGGGATAGCCTGACCCTGCCTACACTGAACATTACCGGGCTCTGCGACCGGGTGTTTCTGGACAAAGACATCGTGGATGGGTGGCTGGAGCGGCTTGCAAACGTGACCCGCGAGGAATGGGCCGATTGCGGCCATCTCGTGCCGCTGGAGAGGCCTGAGAAACTGGTGGCATCTCTGGCTAAATTCGGCAGCGGCCTCTGATCCGAACGCCGCGTAGGGTGCATCCAAAGCCTGCTTGCAGGCGTGATGCACCCTTGATGGGACGGAGCTACTCGGCCCCGGCAGCGGCAGTCAGCTTCTTCAAGGCTCCGGCCGCACCCTGCACCGGCTTCATCGCCGGATCGAGACCATGCGCTTTGGCGACGGCTTCGGGGTCATGGTACATCATGACCGTCTTGCCATCCTTCTCGAAGGCGTGAACACGGAGGGGCAGGTCGAGCCCGATCTCCGGGTTTGCCAGCATCAGCGGAGTGCCCCCTTTGGGATTGCCGAAAATCAACACCTGGGACGCGGGCATGTCCATGCCGATCCCCTTGGCATTCGCCTGATGATCGATACGGGCAAAGACAGTCGCACCACCCTTGTTGGCAGCAGCTTCCAGCCGGTCGAGCGTGGTCTTCACGTCATGGGCACTGTCGACGGTGATCATGCCTGCCATGGCGGTGGCGGTACTGGCGACAAAGGCCACTGCAGCAATCATTGAACGAATCATGGGGGTTCTCCTCCTGTGCATGACTTGGCGGCAACGTGGCGGGCCACCCTGCCCGGGTCAAGCGACCTCGCGGACGCTTGATCCCTGTTGCAAGCCCGCCCGCGCGCCTATATCCCGCTGGAAACAACTGGCAGGCACTCATGAACTGGATCACCGACTACGTTCCCACAACGATCAAGTCGATCTTCACCCGGCGCGACATGCCGGAAAACCTGTGGGTGAACTGCGATTCCTGCCAGAAGATGATCTTTCACCGCGAGTTGCGTGAGAACCTGAACTGTTGCCCGCATTGCGGTCACCACATGGCGATTTCTCCCCGCGACAGGTTCAAGGCGCTGTTCGATGGCGGGGTCTTTGTCGAGATCGAGGTGCCGGAGGCACTGGCGGACCCGCTCGGGTTCCGTGACCAGAAACGCTACACCGAGCGCATGAAGGACGCCCGCAAGAAGACCGAAGAGGTCGAGGCGATGCTTGTTGCGCATGGGACCATTCTTGGCCTGCCCGTGGTGACGGCGGGGCAGGACTTTGCCTTCATGGGCGGATCCATGGGTATGGCCGTGGGCAACGCGCTCCTGAAGGCGGCGGAGACTGCTCTGACCCAGAATGCCCCTCTGGTGGTGTTCGCGGCAGCAGGCGGCGCGCGGATGCAGGAAGGTATCCTCAGCCTCATGCAGATGCCGCGGACTACAGTGGCGGTGCAGATGCTGCGCGAGGCCGGGCTGCCTTTCGTCGTGGTGCTGACGCACCCGACGACCGGAGGCGTGACGGCCTCCTACGCAATGCTTGGCGATGTCCATCTGGCCGAGCCGGACGCGCTGATCTGCTTTGCCGGGCCACGCGTGATTGAACAGACGATCCGCGAGAAACTGCCCGAGGGCTTCCAGCGCTCCGAGTACCTGCTCGACCACGGCATGATCGACCGGGTCGTGCGCCGCGCCGACATGCGCGACGAGCTTGGCACGATGCTCCGGATGCTGATGAAACAGCCCTCGCCCGTGCATGGCGATCTGATGGCGCCCGTGGAGGAAGATCCGCCGCAAGTCATGGCGGAGGCCGAGGCTCCAGCGCTTGACCAGCCATCGCCGTGAGGGATGCTGCCCCCAGCGACGCCATTCTCGAGCGCCTGCTGACCCTCCACCCCAAGATCATCGACCTTACCCTGGACCGGGTCTGGCGGCTGCTTGGCGCGCTCGGCAATCCCGAACGTGCGCTGCCGCCGGTCATCCATATCGCAGGCACCAATGGCAAGGGATCGACACTGGCGATGATCCGGGCGGGGCTGGAGGCCAGCGGCGACGCGGTGCACGCATATACCTCGCCGCATCTTGTGCGGTTTCACGAGCGTATCCGGCTGGCCGGGCATCTGATCGAGGAGGCGGTGCTGTCAGCGCTGCTCGAGGAATGCGAGATCGCGAATGGCGACATTCCGATCACCTATTTCGAGATCACGACTGTCGCCGCGCTCCTGGCCTTTGCGCGCACACCTGCCAGCTACACGCTGCTCGAGGTTGGGCTTGGCGGACGTCTGGACGCCACGAACGTGATCGAGCGACCGGCGCTGACGGTGATCACGCCGGTATCGATTGACCACCAGCAATATCTCGGGGAAACGCTGGGCGAGATCGCAGGCGAGAAGGCCGGGATCCTCAAACCGGGGGTTGCCTGCGTGGTCGGGCCTCAGGCGGACGAGGCGCGCGAGGTGATCGAGGCGCGCGCGGCGGAGGTCGGCGCTCCCCTGCTGATCCATGCTCAGGATTGGATGGTCCGGACCGAGCATGGACGGCTGGTATTCGAAGATGACCGCGGACTCTTGGATCTCGACATGCCACGCCTGCCGGGCCAGCATCAGATTCAGAATGCCGGGACCGCGATTGCCGCGCTCAGGGCGCTCGGGCAGGACGAAACCACGTGCCAGCAGGGTCTCTCGCGCGCCGTGTGGCCCGCGCGGCTCCAGAACCTGAAATCTGGCGGTCTGGCAGAGCGCGCTGGGCCGCTGATCGATCTCTGGCTGGATGGCGGACACAACGCGGCTGCAGGTGAGGCGCTGGCCGCCATGATGGACGACTGGCATGCTCGCGATCCGCGTCCGGTGCATTTGATAATGGGCATGCTCGAGACGAAATCGGCGGCGGATTACCTGCGCCCGCTCGCACCCCGGACGACGCAGACACACTGCTTGACAATCCCGGACACGCCAGCCTCGTTTCCGGGCGAGACGCTGGTCGAGCTGGCGATCAGCGTGGATGCGCGGGCGAAAGCTGCCGAGTCCCTGGACGAAGCCTTGAGTGAGATCGCCCAGACAACGGCCCATCCCGCACGGGTGGTGATCTGCGGCTCGCTTTACCTCGCAGGCCATGCCTTGTCGCTCGATGAGCAACCTATCTAACGTCGAAGTTCTGGAAATGATCTCTCCACTGGCGTCCCTCCCAGAGGGAGGTCAGGAGGGGTCGGAGTGAAGGGGCAGAACGCGGGCTTGCCCGCGTTCTTCCGTTTGATCCGAGCTCAGATGGCGGAGGCGATCCAGCTCTCGATGTCGCGCTTGGGGGCCGCGCCAACCTTCTTGTCGACAACCTCGCCGTCCTTGAACAGCAGCAATGTCGGAATCCCGCGCACACCGTACTTGGACGGCGCATTCGGGCTGTCATCGATATTCACCTTGGCGATGGTCACCTGCTCGCCCATCTCGGTTGCTAGCTCTTCCAGCGCAGGGCCGATCTGCTTGCAGGGGCCGCACCATTCGGCCCAGAAATCCACAACAACGGGCTTGGACGCGTTCAACACGTCGCTCTCAAAGCTCTCATCGGTCACGGCAAAGGTGGCCATGCGCTTTCCTCCGTTTTACGGGGCCGGATCGGCCACCGCTTCATTTGTCAGAACGCCCAAAATATGTAAGCGGATCAGCGGAATCAAGCACGCCCGGTGCGTGCGAACGAGGTGTCGCGGAACGTCGCGATCGAGGCCTCGGTGTCCACCTCCATCAGAGTTGGCACCGCGGTCCAGAGAAGTCCCGTACGCACCTGTTTTCCGGCCCATATCGCGCTTGCGGCGCTGGCATAGGCCCCTAACTGGGCGCGATAGGCCTTGGGCACCGCCCCTGCATCGCGTGGCGGTTGGGCATCGGTTTTGATGTCGATGATCCAGACTCGGTCGGGCTGCACGATCAGCCTGTCGATTCGCCCGATCATCGGTGGCGACGAATCATGCGAATCGATTCGCAGCGAGATCTCGGCCACGCTCTCGGGGCCAAACACCCATTCCGCCTCTGGCATGGAAAGCACCGCTTCGACCTCTGCCAAAATACCGTCACTCAGCGATTGGTCGAGATCCGGGAACTGTCCTTTCAGAATGCGTCCGCCAACCGCCAGCCTCTCGGCCTCGGCGAGACCCGTGACCGTCTCCAGCACCGTATGCACTGCGGTCCCGCGCCTTAGCGCCACGGCCCGACCCAAACCACTGCCGCCCAGTCCTGCCTTGGCCTCCAGTCCCGAGGGACTGCCGCGTTCGACACGCGGTTCATAGACAGTAAGTCCCGGAATGTCGGGCCGCTGAATGGCCGGTGCGGTCGCCTGATCCTTCGCTGTGTCTGCTGCGGGTGGATCAACAGGCCCCCCGGTCTCGAACCGCCGGAATGCCTCCGTCCCATCCGAATGCTGACGGGAACGGACCTGATCTGCCGGAAGGCGCTCGAACGCCGCCTCGAGCATGTCGTACCAGCACGTCGCCGGCATCTTTCCGGGCTCGGCCCCGCAGAGGATCAGCCAATCCTCGGCCCGCGTCAGCGCCACATAGAGCAGCCGTTTGCGCTCGGCCGCCTCGCGGGCTTCGGCTGCTTCCCTGGCCTCGCGGGTCACGGGATCATCCTGCGCCTTCTCCCCGGCCCAGAGCATCAGGGCTGGTGCATTGCCCACGGCCTCGGCGGGCAACAGCAGCGGTCGCGACCCCCTCGACGAAGACCCGGCGAATGTGTCGGGTAGGATGACGATCGGGGCCTCCAGACCCTTCGCCCCGTGCACCGTCATGACACGCACCGCGTCGAGGCCACGTTCCATCTCGCGTTTGACATCGATCTCACCTGCCTCGATCCAGGCGAGGAAGCCGGCGAGCGAAGGTGCCTCCCGGCTCTCATAGGCGAGCGCCTGCACCAACAGTTCGTCGATCGGGTCTTCGACCTCGGGACCAAGGCGCGCCAACAGCTTCCGCCGAGCATCATGTTGGACCAGCGCGCGTTCGAGAAACTCGTAGGGCCGCATGAAGTCCGCCTGACGGCTCATATCGTCAAGGAAGGCTGCGACCTCCGCGTGATCCGGTGCCGCCCGGACGGCCTGCCAGAGCGTACCCTTCCGGTCGTAGGCGAGGTCGAATAGCGCGTCCTCGGTCACCCTGCACATCGGCGAACGGAGCAATGCCGCCAGAGACAGGTCGTCCGATGGCATCAGGACCACGCGGATCAGGGCCAGCAGATCCTGCACCGCCAGCTCTGCTGTTAGAGACATGCGGTCGGCCCCCGCCACCGGGACCCCTTCGGCCTTGAGCTGGCGAATGATGCCGCGCGCCAACCGATCTCGACGCGTCACAAGGACAAGGATATCCCCGGCCCGCACTTTCCGCGCAGTCCCGTCCTTACGAGGTGGCAGGTGCGCGTTCTCGACCAGATCGCGGATATGCCGCGCGACGTCTCCAGCAAGGACTGTTTTGGGGTCGTCGGGCGGAGGCGCATCCACCGGCTTCCACCAATCGTCGGCCTCTGGGTTTTCGAGCTTTGGCACCGGCGGCCAAAGATCCACACGTCCCGCATCGGAACCCCGGTGGGCCTCGTGGCGGACGGGCTCGGCAGCCATGGTAAGTCCCTCTGCCGCAGGGCCGTCGAAGACTGCATCCACAAAATCCAGAATGGCGGGGGCCGACCGATAGGAGGTTTCAAGCTTTGGCTGGCCGAGGGGCGTGCCGAGCCGCTCCAACCCCTCGGCAAACACCTCCCGCATATGGCCAAACGCCTGCGGTTCGGCTCCCTGGAAGCTGTAGATCGACTGTTTCTCATCGCCGACGACGAAGAGCGAGCGCCCCTCCGGCCGCGCCCCTTCACCCGCCAAGAACTCGTCCGCGATGGCGCGGATGACGTCCCACTGCCGGGGCGACGTGTCTTGCGCCTCGTCCACCAGGATATGGTCAATGCCCTGGTCGAGCTTGTAGAGCACCCACGCGCGCATGTCGGCGCGGGTCAGCAGGTCGCGCGTACGCTCGATGAGGTCGTCGAAGTCGACCAGCCCACGCCTGGCCTTCGCGCCGTCCAGTCGAGACATCAGGCTGTGCCCAAAGCAGTGCAGGTCGCGGGCGCGGTTGGCGGCGCGCGTGGCCATCAGCTCGTCGCGGGTCGCAGTTGCCCACTCGGTCAGACCACGCAGTTCGTCCTCCGCCGAAGGGCGCTGTTTCTTGACCTCGGCGACCGGGAAGCCACGGGTGCTGCGGGCC
>JBCDID010000219.1:0-6378 GCA_038749355.1 Pseudomonadota bacterium
CTTTTGTCAGCACGTTGTTCGGACATGGCAAATCCAGCCCTGGCTGCCATGCGAAAGCTAAAAAACATAAGAATTTCATAAGCTTCATGGGGCTGCTTTGTGCTTGAACAGGTCATGGTGATCTGCAAACAATCCGGCAGCGAGCCGTCGGTGGGCGGCTGTGCCAGGGATAGGAAACTGGATGGGTGCGGCTCGAAACGGGCCGGGAGTTAACGGAGAACACAGTATGCACAAGAACATCGACAAGACGCGCAGAAGACTGATCACGGGCGCAGGCGGGCTGGGTCTGATCCTGGTGGCCCCCGCCATTATCACCGGGCCAACGCTTGCGTCCGCCGGGGAGACCCATATCGTCAAGGCGCGCGGCGTCAAATTCGCGCCGATGTTCATCTACGCCAATCCCGGCGACAAGGTGGCCTTCGAGAACATGGCCTCGCACAATGTCGAGACGCTCGATGCGCTCTGCCCGGAGGGCCAGGAGAAGGTCAACTCCGAGCTTGGCGACAACATCGTGATGCAGGTCGATACCGTCGGCATCGTCTCCTACAAGTGCACGCCGCACTGGGGCAACCGGATGGGCGGCTTCATTGTGGTCGGCGAGCCTGAGAATCCCGAGGCACTGATCGACGGCTACATCAAGATCACCGAGGAGCAGAAAGAGTATCTGCCCGCCCGCGGTCTTCTGAAGAAGCTGAAGAAGGACATGAAGAAGCAAGGCAAGATTGCCTGAGCCGGAACTGGTCGGGACACGGACGAAACACCAGGCGGCGCCATGTGCGCCGCTCCTCTCGACCCGCTGATCGGAGGTTCGGAATGATCAGACTTCCTGCAGCCGCTCTGTTGACCGGCATCGCCTTGCTGATGCCGGTGACCGAAGCCGCGGCACAAACCTCCGATCTCGTCTCGCAATCCCGGTTCCGCGTGTGTGCGGATCCGGCGAACTCTCCCCTGTCCACCCAGGACGGCACGGGGTTCGAGAACAAGATCGCAGAGCTCTTTGCCGCGAAGCTGGACCGCCCGCTGGAATACGCCTGGTTCCCACAGGCGCTTGGCTTCGTGCGCAGGACCCTCGGGCTCAACCGCTGCGACGTGATCATCGGGTTCGCGCAGGGCCACGAACTGGTGCTGAACACGAACCACTATTACGTCTCGGGCTATGCCATGGTAACCAAAGCGGACAGCCCGCTCGCCGCGGTCGATCATATCCGCGACCCCGCCTTGCAGGGCAGCCGCGTCGGCGTGATGGCCGGATCTCCGCCTGCGACCCACATCGCCCGTGCAGGCCTGATCGGCCGCGCAAAGGGCTATCGGCTGATGGTCGACCGCCGGGTCGAATCTCCGGTCATCCAGATGATGGATGACCTCGAATCCGGCGAGATCGACGCCGCTTTCGTCTGGGGCCCTCTCGCTGGCAAGCTCGCCCTGGATCGTGGGCTCAAGATGACGCCCCTGCTGAAGGAAGAAGGCGCGCCGCGCCTGTTCTACCGCATCACCATGGGCGTGCGTCAGGGTGAGCTGAAGTGGAAGCGGGAGCTGAACAAGCTGATCCGCCGGAACCAGGACGAGATCGACACGATCCTGACCGAGTACGGCGTGCCTCTGCTGGAGGAGTACGGGACCGCGCTCAAGGGCGAGGGGCAGTGACCCGGTCCTTTTGCGCGGTCCTGATCGCTGGCGCTCTCGGCCTTCCGGCGCTGGCCGAGGAGGCAGAACCCCAAGGCTACCGCATGGATCACTACCGCGCGCCCGTGCCCGGCACGCTCGCGGGGGCGACGGTAGTCTCAGATGCAGAGGCGCACAGGCTCTGGGAAGAGGGCAAGACCGCATTCGTAGACGTCATGCCGCGCGCGCCGAAACCGGCGGGCCTGCCAGAGGGCACCATTTGGCGCGAGAAACCCCGGCGTTCCATACCCGGCGCGATCTGGCTGCCCAATGTGGGCTACGGCGCGATCCACGCCGACACCCACGCCTATTTCAAAGCGGGCCTGGCCGAGATGACCGGCGGGAACGTCGAGCAGCCGGTGCTGTTCTTCTGCCTTGCCGATTGCTGGATGTCCTGGAATGCCGCAAAACGCGCCCTCGAGTACGGGCATACGACCGTCTACTGGTATCCCGATGGGACAGACGGCTGGACGTTCGAGGATTGGCCGGTCGAAACCGTGAAACCTTTCGAGTCCGAACAGCTTACTCAATGAAGTTGCAGTGTCTTTGGAGGCGGCTGCTCACCCGGGACCGCAAACGCCAGAGGAACAGCATTGAGCGAACCTCCTAAGCTCCAACGAGTACGAAAGCCAGGCACGGAACAACGGATAGGCACTACCCGCCCGAAAGGCTGAACGCTTCTTCGAAGACTGCGCCTTCCGTATCTGTCAACTTCACGCCAACGCCCACGGAGTCGCCCGGGATTTTGAACTGGATTGCCGGGTTCTCACTGAACGAGATCGAGCCGGTCATGGTGAACTGGGGTTTGCCGTCGGTCTCGATCTCCACCGTCTCCACATAGCGCGCCGGGATGAACAGCAGCGTGATCTGGTCCATCTGCATGCCCGAATGGCTGGGATGATCGATATCCAGTTCCGCCATGCGTCCGACCGAGATGCCGTTTGCCGCAGCCGCCTTGTCGAGGCTGGCAAGCACGCTTTCGCTGACCTCCGGCAAGACGCGGAATTTCATGGTCCCGAGCGTCTGCAACGCGATTTCCGGATCCGTGCCGGGAGGTGCCGCACAGGCCCCGGTGCCCGAGGTCTTCACGAAGCTCTCGGCCATGTAGAGCTTGCCCTGGTCGGTCTCCGCCACGACCCGCACCATGGTCGGTCCATTCACCCGCATTGTGCCGGAGAACGAGAATGCCCGCTGCGGCTCGGCCATCTCGAAGACTGCGGACACGGGCATCGGATTTTCATCCAGGATGAGCGTGACGGTCTGGATGAACTCGCCGAAGGGCATGGTAATCGCCGCACCAAGATCCGTGCGCGGGTCGTTCATGGTGCGGTAGGGCGATGTGAGTTGAACGACTTCAGGCACGATTGCGGGGTCGCGTCCTCCGAACACCTCGTCCTTCAGAAAATCCCAGCTTGTCTCCGCCAATGCTGACAGAGGCGTGAGCCCGAGCAGTAGGGCACAGAGGAAGGAGCGGCGCAGCATCATGTGGGGCCTACTTGCAGGAGGCGGCGAGTTGTACGCGCCCGTCCACGATGTCCGCCACCGAAAGGGTGCACATCTCCCCCCCGGCGGAGAAGTTGACCGGTTGCGGCCCGCCGACGATCGCTGTGCTGAGCCCATTGACGGCTACTCGCGCGGTGCGCGCCTCCGCATCGACCCCCGAGACAAAGACGCGGGCCTTGCCGTCCAACAGCCAAGCGGTCTGGCCCGGGCCCTTCGGCTCGGTCCCTGCGGCGATGGCCTCGGAACTGGCTTGGAAGACAGCAGCAGCGGCGGTCGTTTCCTTCGCGGCCTCGACACAGTTTGCCGACATCTCGGCCTGCCCTGCCGCCAGCGCATCCAAGTTCAGCGTGCATTGCTGGTCCCCGACGGCGAACAGCACCGGCTCGGGACCGCCCAACAGGGCAAGCCCCTGGCCATTGACGGCCACACGCACGCGCCCGGTGCCTCCGTCGATACCCGACACGAACACCCGCGCCTTGCCCTCCAGCAGGCTCAACGTCTCGCCGACCTTCACGCCGTCGATTGCGGCCTCCACCGGATCGTCGGCTTTGGCGTCTGCCACGGCTGGTGCCGCCTCGACCTCCGCGCCGGGCGCGGAAAGGGCCGCGAGCCGTTCATCGATAGCCGCGCTCTGGGCTGCGCCCGCCTCGGCGATGCTGTCGGCCACCGAAGAAGACATCGCGTCGAGTTGTCCGCCGAGATCCGCCACAGCACCGTCGAGCTGCGCACCAAGCGCTGCGCGCCCTGCTTCACCGGCGGCAACCGCGTCCTCGAGCCCCGCGACCTGGCCGGACATGGAGGCCACCTGCTCCTGCATCTCGGCAACATTGGACTGCACTTCTTTCAGCAACCGGCGCTCGGCACGATCTGCATCTGTCCCGCCCACCTGCATCCCGACGAAGATGCCGAGGAACAGGCCGCCGACTCCGAGGAAAATGCTTTCGGTGTTCATTTCGCTCCCTTTCGAAATTGCCCACATTGGTCGCTGCGGTGATTCGTATATCCGTTAAGGTAGACTGGATGGCGGTGCATTGCGATCTTGGCGCCCTCACTGCCCCCGGAAGATGTTGTTCTTCAGGATATAGCGGACGCCGCGCAGCCAGCTCTTGTCGTTGTTCCCGCGGATGTCGACGGACATGCCCTTGGCAAACTGGCCCTCAGGTGCATCGCGGATCACGATGTTCATGGACAGGATCAGGTTGGAGACCTTCTGCACCTCGCCCGTCACCGAATAGTCTGCGCCCAGTTTGCGGGCCATCAGCACATCGCAATAGTTGCAGTCAGCGGGGTTCACGATCCGGTCGAGCTCGCTCTGCACCGGCGAGATGTCCAACAGTTCGAACCCGCGTTCGGTGAACTGCTCGGCGATGTAGGTCTCGATCATCCGGGTTCGCTGAGCCTCATCCTCGCGCACACCATTGATGTCCCCCTCCGTGGACGTATCGATGAAGTGCATCCCGAAGAAGGCGAGTTTCGCGCCCGGCTTCAGATCCGCGGCCCCGACAGGCGCCGCCATCAGCCATATCAGCCACATTATGAGGGCTGCGTGTCTCATGCCCGCATTCTGCCCGATGCCGGGCAAATTTCAACGCAGAGTTGGGCGTCATTATTAGTTTCTTATGCTGAGATAATCCCGGCGCTCCGGTTGACGCCTCCCGTACGCTTGGCCGTAATGAAACCTAAAGGTGTGTGAAACACGCGAGATCAGGGGAGGTGGTCATGCTCAGATTACTGGGCGCAGCATGTCTTACAGCGATGCTGGCAAGTCCCGCGATGGGCTATACGGTTTACGTGTCCAACGAGAAGGGCAACACGATCACCATCATCGACAGCGCGACCTGGGAGGTCACGGGCACCATTGAGGGTGGGCAGCGGCCGCGCGGCATCACGATTTCCCCGGATGGCAAACATCTCTATGTCTGCGCCTCCGATGACGACACGGTCCGGGTGTTCGACACGGCCACTCTGAAGCAGCTGCACACGCTGCCATCCGGTCCAGATCCGGAGCTCTTCGTGCTGCACCCATCGGGCAATCCGCTCTACATCGCCAATGAGGACGACAACATCGTCACCGTGGTCGACGTCGTGAAGAAGTCCGTGCTGGCCGAGATCCCGGTCGGTGTCGAGCCCGAGGGCATGGGCGTCAGCCCCGATGGCAAGGTGGTGGTCAACACCTCCGAGACCACGAACATGGCGCACTTCATCGATACCGAGACCTACGAGATCTTCCACAACACCTTGGTCGACACGCGGCCTCGGTTCGCGGAGTTCACTGCCGATAACTCGAAGCTCTACGTCTCGGCCGAGATCGGCGGAACCGTTGCGGTCATCAACCCGGCGGACGGTGCGATCATGAAAAAGATCGAGTTCGCGGTGCCTGGGGTGCCGCCCGAGGCCCTGCAACCCGTGGGCGTGCGCGCGACCAAGGACGGCAAGAAGGTCTACGTGGCGCTTGGCCCGGCGAACCGGGTCGCCGTCATCAACGGGGATACCGACGAGGTCGAAGAATACCTGCTGGTCGGCCAGCGTGTCTGGCAAATGGCCTTCACCCCGGACGAGAAATACATCCTGACCACCAATGGCAATTCCAACGACATCTCGGTGATCGACGTGGCCGCACAGAAGGTCATCAAGTCCATCGCGGTTGGAGAGCAGCCCTGGGGCGTTGTGGTCTCACCGAACTGACAAGAATGAACGGGAGGAATTCATGAAGTACTTTGCAATGGCGGCGCTGACCGCGGCGCTTCTGGCGCCGGTGGCCGTGCCCTCGACCGCGTCTGCCGAACTGAAATGCCAGAAGCTTGGCTTCGCAGGGCTTATGGCGAAATGCAATCGCGAGGCACTGCCGCCGCTGACGCTCGCCGCTGGCAAGCCGCTGGCAGAAGGCCCAATGCAGCTCTCCTCCGGGGTCTACTACACGCTCGAGATCATCTCGGATGGCAGCCAGGAACTGGCGGTCGCGGGCGCTGACTTCTTCCGGGCGATCTGGATCAATGAGGTCGTCATCAATGATCTGGAAGTGCGCCCGCTCGGCATCGACAGCTTCGAGTTTGACGATGAAGGCGTCATCGAAGTGAAGTTCATCGCCATCAAGCCGGGGCGCTATGAGCTGAAAGTCCCGGGCTCGAAGGGCGAAAGCCAGCGCGTCGACATTTCGATCCAGTAGGGGAGGCTATCATGATCCGGACATTCTTTGCCGCCGCCACGGCCATC
>JBCDID010000220.1:0-6373 GCA_038749355.1 Pseudomonadota bacterium
ATCACGCGGCTGGAGCATGGGTTGCAGTCCGCCACCCGCGCCCGTCGAGACGGCGCGGATATCGACTGGGTGGTGGCGACGCTGCTGCATGATATCGGGGACGGGTTGGCGCCGCAGAACCACGACAAGTTCGCTGCCGAGATCATGCGCCCTTACATGCGCGAGGAGGTTGTCTGGACCGTCGAGCATCACGGCGTGTTCCAGATGTACTACTACGCGCATCACTACGGCTGGGACCGCGAGCTGCGCGAGAAGTACAAGGACAGTCCCTACTACCAGTCCTGCGCTGATTTCTGCGAACGCTGGGACCAGTCGAGCTTCGATCCGGAGTATTGGTCCGACCCGCTGGAAAGTTTCGAGGCCGAGGTCCGCGAGGTGTTCGCCCGCAAGGCCTATGATCCAGCGGTTGTGCAGGCCGGCGTGGTGAGGGGGATGCCTTCGGTCTCGTGAAGAGCGGCATTCGCTCTATGCGGCTTCGCCTTCAGGCAACTTGCCTTTGCCCTGAAGGCGGCTGACCAGTCCCGTGCCGGTCTCGATGATGGCGCCGAGGCGTTCCTCAAGCCGGATCATCTCGGTCAGGGCTTCCTGGAACTCGTCAGAGTCCGAACCAAGTTCGGCCACGTCTTCGAACAGCACCTGGTTTGCGCTGATCTGCGACTCGGCGTTGGAGATCACGGCGCGCAGCTGATCGAAGACGGGACCGACGGCGGCATCGGATCCCTCGGCCAGAACGCCATCCAGTTCGCGAATGCTGTTCTGCATTGCGTCGAACCATTCAGGCGAAAGTAGCGGCTCGCGCTTAGCGCCCACCAGTGCCCGCCGTTCGATCTGGCGCGTGCGGTTGGCGAAGGACTTCACCCTGTCGCGCAGGTCACCCTGGATGCGGATGACATCGTCGTTCACCTGCACAACCCGGCGCAACACGGTGTCGAGTTCGCCGATGAGGCGGCTGATCCGGTCGAGAAACAGGTTCAGGTCGCTGGCCAACACCCCGAACTCGTCGTGCGAGCGGACCTCTGCCCGGCTATCGAGTGCCCCGAAGGCCCGGGCAAGCCGGCTGACCACGGAACGCAGTTGCAAAAGCGGCTGCATCCGACTCCGGAGCAGGATGAACAGCAAAACCGAATGGAGCAGTATCTTGCCGAGAGCCAGGCCCGCGCCCAGTTGCACGCTCTTCCACCAGAGCGCGATGTCTCGGGAGAGGTAGTTGCGCACGGTCACGCTGCCCAACGTGTCTCCGACGGCGGCGGTGTTATGACAGCCCAGGCAGGTCGTCTTGGCGGCGATGTCGACACTGCCCACGGCGTAGCTGCCCTCTGGCCAGTCGGGCGCTGGAATGCCCATCGGGACAAAGTCGAAGACTTCCTGGATGGCCGCCACCGTGATATCGGCGGGCTCGATCGCGACCATGTAGCCCAGCGCCTCCACATTGTCGCGGAGGATCGGGTAGAGCGTGCGCGCCGCCACAGGCCCGCCCTCGTTCAGCATGATGGACCGGACATTGCCTGCGATTTCCTCGGCCTTGGTCTGCGCTTCGGTCTCGCCATTGACGCTGAAATTGTAGAAGACCAGCCCGAACTTCACGCCGAACTCGATGATCGCGACGATCACGAGGATCAGAAAGAAGTCGCGGATCATCTGGACCAGAAACGACTGGTCAAATGCACCTAGATTTTGGTCGTTGCGATGGATGAGATCGCTCCTGCCTAATCTGTCTGCGGATGCGATCAGCCCCTCACTGGTGGGTTTTAGGGCGCGTCGGCCAAAGGTCGAGCAGCAATTTTATGCTTGGGTCGGGATCAAGAGTACGGGTTTCGCTTCGCAACAGAGCGTTACGAGGGAAGTCCCGCACAATCGCTACAAGGTCAGCGGGCGTCTTTGTGGTAAACTTCTCGGATTGATTGAAGAGACCCATTTCCAGATGGAGGATTTCATGCCCGGATACGATCCGAATTTTCTCGGGACGCCATTGCCGCTGCCCGGCTTCGCCCCTGATCTGATTGAGCGGGTTCTTGAACGCGATGATCTCGCCGAAGACCCTGGGACCGGCAAACGGTTGCTGGCGCACTACCACAACTACACCGTCGCGATGCATCAGGTCGAACGAACACCGCTTTACGCGGCGCTCAACATCAATCAGGAGCAGTTCCGGTCTGTTGGTCGATCCAACAACTGGCGAACAGACAGCCGGATCGGCGACGAGAACCAGCTCAACAACGACTACTATACTTCAAACCCGTGGGACCGGGGGCATCTGGCGCGACGTTCCTCGGCGGCCTGGGGTGCAACCGGGCGGGAGGCCAAGCTCGCCTCCGACGACACGTTCTTCTTCTCCAATGCGTCCTTGCAGCATGCGAACTTCAACCAGGACGAATGGCTGGCCCTGGAGAACTGGGTCGCGGAGCTGGACGTGGACGCGACCGACCGGATCAGTGTCTTCTCCGGACCGATCTTCGGCGATCATCCGCGTTCCATCACGCCTGCGGGGCGGGCGACCGCCAAGATCCCGGCGGCCTTCTACAAGGTGGTGTGCTGGGTGAATTCGGCAATCGAGTTGCAGGTGCGCGCGTTCGTCATGGCGCAGGATGCAGAGGCACTGCGCGACAAGCGGGGGTTTCGGTCCCGGCACACGGGGTCTGCGGGGTCTGCACGCCGATTGGAGGACTTCCAGCGATACCAGGTCTCCGTCACCGAGATCGAAGAGCAGACAGGGCTGATCTTTCCGCAGAACATCCCGGACGAGAACCCGCTCTTGTTCAATCCGCCCGGGGAGGAGGATCAGGACCGTGTGGCCGCATTGAATGTCGACCGGTTCCCCGAGCGGATCGAGGTCGATCGTCCCGCCGAGGTTATCGCCCCCGGTCAGGCGCGTGAGGTCGTAATGGATGATGATGTGGACGTCTTCATTGCCGCGGCACTGGTCAACGCCTCGGGCGACGAGAGGTTCGGCGAGTGGGTCTCGATCATCAATCTCACCAACGCCGAGGTTGATCTGGCAGGCTGGCGGCTGAAGGATCCGCAAGCTGAGTTGGCAATCGAGGGCTCGCTGGGACCGGGTGAGGCGATCCAGATCGGACCCTTGTCGCCGATTGCCCTGGGGAATAGTGGCGGGACCATCGGTCTCTATGACGATCAGGACCGGCGGATCGACCGGGTGAAGTATCCGAGGCAGCCCGGCGAGTTGGAGGACCGTCCCGTGATCTTCGCCATGCGGGACATGACCATCACGGCCTGACAGATCGGGCGGGCCAAACGGAGTTCGCACCCTTCGGGTGTTCACATTCCCCTTCGCGCGGTCCGTCGCTTCGCTGGACCGCGCAGTTGGCGCCCAGCTTCCAGGTTGCGGTCTGACCCCAGCGCGGCACCTGGCCGCCGGTCAAAGCCCTGTGACTTCCGCGAGCCCGAGTGCCGCCTCTCCACCGCCTGAGTAGACCAAGTACATTCGGCCCTCGAACTCGATAACGCCGGGGTCGCGGAGTTCGTTGGCAAACTCCACCGCGCCGATGAACGAGGGTCGGATTGGCTGCTCTGAGCCCTCCCATGCGCGTTCGGGCCGGAGGAGTTCCGTCTCCGGGCCGGATCGCCACTCTTGCCAGGGCCCCACGAGGTCTAGGTATGTGTGGAAGAGTCTCTCGGGCGCGTCGCCGATCCTCGTGAAGAAGACGTGCAGCCGATCGCCCCTGACCAGCACGGCCACGTGTCGCGGGGCGCCGGGGATGGGGGCGGCGCCGGTCTCCCAATCATTGGCGGTCTTGCACAGCAGAATCCCCAGCCGAGCCATGGCATAGATCTGCCCTCGATAGGTGAACCGGCGCAGATAGGTCTCGGCAATTGGCGCACCATCCACGGTCCAGCGCAGCCCATCTGGTGACGACGAGTCGTAGCTTTCCTGCTCGCCATGGTCCGCGAGCCCGTGAAACAGCATCCGGAACTGCCGGGCGTCATTATCAATCCAGACATCCGGCGATGCCAGGTGCGGGTAGAGCCCGTCCGTCTGTTGTGCCACCGCCCAATCCGGTTGCGGGACGTTCGGACGGGTTTGCGCCAGCGGCGTCTCGCGGAGCGGCAGGACCCCGGGTTCATGGACCTCCCAAGGACCATCGGGCCGGTCGGCCAAGGCCAGGCGGATATGCTGCCCCTTGTGATGCGCGAAGTAGAGCATCAGGCGACCCGGTCCGGGCGCCCAGTCGGGTCGTACCACCACAGAGGGGCCGTTGATGTTGTCGCCCAGGCTCTCGCACATCCCCTGATGGATGATCGGGCTGTCGCCGATGCGTCGTGCCTCAATCATGAGGTTTCCGGGCTTCCGCAAAGAAGCCGCTCGCCTGGATGGTGTTCCGGTAGTCCGAGGCGCGGGAGTCCAGCAGTCGGTTGATATGCGTGCCGACGGGCTTCTCGACCCTCTTCTTCCAGAACTTCAGCATATTCAGGATGGCCGAGTATTTGCCACGCAAGGGGTAGAGCGTGACCTCCTCGAAGTCGCGCAGTGCATAGGCCATCCCGTCTCGCGAAAGCCGTTGGTAGTCCTGGAACACCAGCGACTTCGGCGCATGGTAGCGCCACATCCAGGGCACGTAAAGGAACAGCCGACCGCCGGGTTTCAGCGCGGCTCGAAAGTTCGCGATCGCTGCAGGGGCGTCATAGACATGTTCCAGAATTGCCAGTGCGATCACGACGTCATATCGGGCGTACATCCAGTCCGGAAAAGGTTGGCAGACGTCGCCGAGGATATCTGGCCGGCTGAGGTTCTCGTCGGCCGCGTCGATGTCGTTCAGGTCGAGGCTCTCGACCGTTCCGGGAAGCGCCACTCCGCGCATCCCGTCGCCCACGTCGAGAATCTGATCCTCGGCCCGGCAGGCTGTAGCCACATGGGTTCGGGTCTTGTCATCGTGGAGGTAGCGCAGGTCAATGCGGGCCCGGCGCGTGATCGCCTGGAGCTCAGCATTGAGGGCGTCCACATCGTGGATCTGGCGCGGCTCGGTCACGCGGTCGCTGCCAGTGTCGCCTCGATCTGTTCCGCTGCTTGCGTGCCGTCATCTCCCCAGAGCGGAAGGGCCGGGCGGTCCGAGCCCGCGGCCATGCGGTCCGCAGTCTCCGCCAGGATCTTCGGCGTCAGTTCATGGATGCGCTGGCAGGTCAGCCCGGGATACATGCCGAGGCGTTGGGCGCGCACCAATTGCTCGGTCTCATCGGCTTCCTCGGACGGAACGAGGATTGCGGGTGTGCGACACGTCGCGAGGTCGAGCGCGGTGTTGTAGCCGCAGAGGCTGATCGAGCAGCCTGCGCTGGCCACCAATTCCGGGTAATCCGGGCGCGCGGGTTCGACAGTGAGGTTGGAGCTTGTGTGGCTGGCTTTGAGGCGTGCGGTCTCGGCCTCGGCATCCGCACCGCCGACCAGCAGGTGCCACGGACGCAGCGAGCGCGATGCGGCCTCCGCCGCCATGTCCAGTAATTCCCGTCCCAACACTCCGCCGCCGACGGCCACGAGCACGTCGTCGCGCCGGGTCCCGGACGGCACTTCTGGTGGCAGAAGGTAGCCGACATGGTGGATCAGGGCTGCCACGTCATCCGGCAACGGCCATGTGGTCCAGAGCGGCAGGAATCCCGCATCGCCGTGCACCAGCACGCCGTTGTAGTTCTTCAGCAGCTTTGCCGCCGTGTCGCTCAACCGTTTCGGTTTGGGTTCCGGGATATCGCGGACCGAGCACATGACGGCGGCTTTCGAATTTGCCCGGCGGGTGGCTTCGATCGCGGCCATGAATTCCTGGGAGAGGATCCGGCGGCCGAAGGGAAACAGCTCCGTGACCAGAGCGTCCGGTTTGAAGTCTTCCAGCGTTGCCGTGATCGCCCCCAAGCGGGAAGCCATGTACTCCTCGCTGACCAGTGCACCGTCGCCGTCGCGTAGGATCTGGAATTCGAAGGCCCGCACCGTCACGGGAGGAAGCTGCACCACCTTGATGGGGCCAGTGTCGTGATTGGCCAGCACGCGCCCGCCCGTCATCATGATGACCTCGTGACCTCTGGCCTGTACCGCCCGAGCGAAGGCCAGAGTACGGACGAAATGGCCTGTCCCGGTAAGGTGGCAACTGAGGAAAGCGATACGGCTCATAATCGTGGTTCCAGTCGTACAGGTGTCCCATTATCGCGCGGGAGGCCCGATTGACGCAAGGTCAAGGGGTAGAGACGTCCACGCTTGATCTCCGGGGTGCCCTGCCAGTTGCAGGCGTGGCCGAGGATCAGGCGCATCAGTGCCTTGTGCGCGACTATGAGAACGGGTGTGGCATCGGCCGCGAGATCGGCAAGTGCGGGGCGCAGGCGCTCCCAAGCCTCGTTTGCGCTTTCGCCGCCCGGTGCCTTGGTGTCCGGGCCCCAT
>JBCDID010000221.1:0-6340 GCA_038749355.1 Pseudomonadota bacterium
CAAGAAGGCCAGCCCGTCCAAGGGCCTGATCCGGGCCGACTTCGATCCTACAGCTCTGGCAAAGGCCTATGAGGACGGCGGGGCGTCGTGCCTCTCCGTGCTTACCGACACGCCCTCGTTCCAAGGCGCGGACGCGTTCCTGACAGCGGCGCGGGCGGCGACAAACCTCCCTGCCATCCGCAAGGACTTCCTCTACGACACCTACCAAGTCGCAGAGGCGCGAGCACTGGGTGCAGATGCGATCCTGATCATCATGGCTTCGGTCTCAGACAAACAGGCGCAGGAACTGGAAGCAGCGGCCGTCGAATGGGGCATGGACGCTTTGGTGGAGGTCCACGACCGCCCCGAGCTTGACCGGGCGTTGGCGCTGAAATCACCACTGCTGGGCGTGAACAATCGCAATCTCAAGACCTTCGAGGTCTCGCTCGCGGTCACCGAGGAACTCGCCCCCCATGTGCCCCCCGACAAGATGCTGGTGGGCGAGAGCGGGCTTTTTGTGCCGGAGGACCTCGCCCGGTTGGCCCGCGTAGGCGCGCGCTCCTTCCTGATCGGCGAAAGCCTTATGCGCCAGGGCGATGTGGCCGCTGCCACACAAGCACTTCTCGCCAACCCTCTGCCGATGGCCGCAGAATGAGCGGCTTCACGCATATCGATGCCGCCGGCAATGCGGTCATGGTGGATGTCGGCGACAAGGCGGTTACGGAGCGCATCGCCACGGCCCGGGGTGCGGTGGTCATGGAACCAGCAACGCTCGAGATGATCGAGAAAGGCCAGGCGAAGAAGGGCGACGTCCTCGCAGTAGCCCAGCTGGCAGGCATCATGGCCGCGAAGAAGACCTCGGACCTGATCCCGCTATGCCACCCGCTTGCGTTGTCCAAGGTCACCGTCACGCTCACCCCTGCCCGCCCTGATAGGGTGGAGATCGAGGCAACCGTCAAACTCTCCGGCCAGACCGGCGTCGAGATGGAGGCGCTCACTGCCGTCTCCACCGCCGCGCTCACCGTCTACGACATGTGCAAAGCCGTGGACCGCGCGATGCAGATTACTGACATCCGCCTGACCCATAAGGCGGGTGGAAAATCAGGCACCTACGACGCAAAGTGATCCAGAGCGCATGATCTCTGTCGATGAAGCCCTCGCGCGCCTGTTCGCGTTGGTCGAGCCCATGGGCCATGAGACCGTGCCGCTCTCCAAGGCCGCGGGCCGGGTACTGGCCACGGACGCCATCGCGCAGCGCACGCAACCGCCCTTCCCGGCCTCCGCCATGGACGGCTACGCCGTCCGCGCGACCGAGGCGCAGGTCGGACAAAAGCTTGCTGTGGTCGGCGAGTCAGCGGCGGGTCACGGTTGGCACCATCCCCTTCCAGACAGCGCTGCCGTCCGCATCTTCACGGGTGCGCCCGTCCCCGAGGGCGCCGACACCATCCTGATCCAGGAAGATGCCACCCGCGAGGGTGACCAAATCACCGTCAACGAGGCGCCCAAGCAGGGCGAGTATGTCCGCCCCGCAGGCGGAGACTTCGCCACCGGAGAGACGCTTGCTGCCCCACGCCGGATTTCACCCCGAGATGTGGCACTGCTCGCTGCGATGAACATTCCTGAGGTAGCGGTCGCACGCCGCCCGAAGGTCGCATTGATACCAACTGGTGACGAACTCGTGCTCCCCGGGGAAACCCCGGGCCCCGACCAGATCGTCAGCTCCAACAATTTCGGGCTTGCGGCAATGCTCGAGGCCGTGGGCGCGGCCCCGATCCTCTGCCCCATCGCCCGCGACAACCGCGACAGCCTCGTGGCAGCGCTGGAGACCGCGCGCGGCGCGGATCTGATCATCACGCTCGGCGGCGCATCCGTGGGAGACCACGACCTCGTGGCGGAGGTGCTTGGCAATAAAGGGTTAACCTTAGATTTCTATAAAATTGCCATGCGTCCCGGGAAGCCGCTCATGGCAGGCCGGATCGACAATGCAATGATGATCGGCCTGCCGGGCAATCCGGTTTCGGCCATGGTGTGTGGAGAGGTGTTTGTCCGACCGGCGATCGACGTCATGCTGGGGTTCGAAGGTACGCCCCGGGCGACACGTCCCGGGGTGCTCTCCCATGATCTGGAGGCCAACGGCCCGCGCGAGCACTACATGCGCGCGAGCGTCGACGAGGACGGGCGATGCACCGTCTTCGAACGCCAGGACTCCAGCCTTGTCCATGTCTTGTCGGAAGCGAACGCCCTCGTTGTCAGGGACCCCAAGGCCCCCGCAGTTCCCGCCGGAACACCAGTTCGCTATATCCCCCTGTAATACTCCTGTCTTGTTCGCGCTTTACAACTCTAGAGCGTTGACACAAAAAGAGAACGCATGTAGAACAGTCCAAACTAACGGTGCGATCGGGGGATAACGATGCTCACCAAGAAACAGTACGACCTTCTGATGTTCATCCACAAAAGGGTGCAGAAGGATGGCGTGTCACCTTCCTTTGACGAGATGAAAGCAGCGCTCGACTTGCGCTCAAAGTCCGGGATCCACCGGCTGATCACTGCATTGGAGGAACGCCAGTTCATTCGTCGCCTGCCTCACCGGGCACGCGCGATCGAGATCCTGCGCCTACCGGAGAACATTGAAGACTCCCGCTCTCGCGGTGGGTTCCGGCCATCGGTCATCCAGGGTGATCTGGACCGCAAACCGGAAACGGATGGGATCTCTGCCCTCGGCGGCAAGGTCATCAGTGAGGAGGCCGATGCCCACGCCGTGCCACTGGTAGGACGGATCGCAGCTGGTGTGCCTATCGAGGCGATGCAGACCGGGCAGACCTCCATCTCGGTGCCGTCTATGATGATGAGCACAAACGGCGAGCACTATGCCTTGGAAGTCAAAGGTGACTCCATGATTGACGCCGGCATCCATGAAGGCGACGTCGTCGTGGTGCAGCGTCAGGCAACCGCCAGCAATGGCGACATCATCGTCGCACTCATCGACGATCATGAGGCGACGCTGAAGCGGTTACGCCGCAAAGGTGGGGCCATCGCCCTTGAAGCGGCCAACCCGGCCTATGGCACCCGCCTCTACCGCGCAGATCAGGTCAAAATCCAGGGCCGCATGGTCGGACTGATCCGGACCTACTGACCCGGATCACCTGTTCCAGATGCGATCCCGGTTCAGGGATCGCGCTTTCTCTATATGAACACCCGAAGGGGTCGGGCGGATCGCAAGTGCGCCCGAACGGCGCAAGTCTGACTTGCCGAGGTAGACGCACTTGCCCGACACCTGAGGTCCATTGCGAGAGATCAGGAGAACTTTGTCGCGGCAAGCCGCTTCCAGCCTCGCGATATCCGGGCGAGACGCCCAGTCCACCTCCAAAGACCATCCATTCGGCAGCTCGGCGGTCGTACGTCCCTTTTCCCGCCGAAAGGCACCGCGCGACGCCGAGACTTCCTGGGTCGACAGATCGCCATCCCGGCGCAGCCATGTCTTGGCGGCAAACCCCTGCGCTGTCTCATGATCCAGGGCACGGCCGTGCGGTGTCATCAGTCCGACCAGCCTTGCGTCCGGGGCAACAAGCAGTTCCGGGCGCGGCGAAGGGTTTACCCAGATCCACAGGCCAGCAACCACCAAAACCGCCCCCGCAATTCTCGCGCGTCCTGCCCATATCAACACCCATAGCCCGCCCAGCACGATCAGGCTCAACACCATTGGTGCGCCCGCCTGAACAGGTCGGACGGCACCGGGAAGTTCGGCGACCCAATGCGCCACCCAAAGCACGAACGAGATGCCGCGACCCATTGCTTGCAGGGCCAATTCGCCACCACCGAAGGGCGCGAGCACAGCCGACAGGCAGGCCCATGGCGCAATCCAGAGCCCCATGGCCGGGACCGCCATCAGGTTCGCAAGCAGCCCGTAGGGAGCGGTTCGATTGAAGTGGTACGCAGCGATCGGAGCCGTCGCCAATCCGGCGAGGAGGCTGGAGAAGATGAGCGCCCCGAAGTAGATGGCTACTTTCCGCACAACACGACCCGGGATGCTTCTCCGTTCGGGCACGCGCCAAGACGTGCGTCTGACGGCCTCGAACCCGGCCACGAGCGCCGCCGTCGCCGCGAAGCTCATCTGGAACCCTGCATCCAGCAGCGAGATCGGCCTTATGGCGAGCACGATGATCGCAGCCACCGCCAACGCGCGCAGGGTAATAGCAGGTCGGTCCAACAGCACTGCGCAGAGCGCGACGGCCACCATGATGAAGGCCCGTTGTGTTGCCACCGTGGCACCGGAAAGCATCAGGTAGGCCAGGCCCGCCGCCAGCGCCGCCACAGCTGCGAGTTTCTTTGTCTGCCAGCGCAGTGCGATCTGCGGCGGGATTGCCAACAGGAAACGAGCCACCGCGAAGACAAGTCCGGTCAGTATCCCCATATGCAGACCCGAGATAGCCAGCAGATGGGCAAGGTTTGACGCACGGAGCGCCTCCGCATCCGTGTCCTCGATGTCGATCCGATCGCCTACGATGATCGCGGCGGCGAAGGCACCCTCGGCCCCCGGCAAGGTCTCGCGCAGATAGCGGGACAAGCGGGTGCGGACGGATGCGACGAGGATCCGCGCCTGATCCAACATGCTCGCGGCCCCCTCAGCGGGGACGGGGATCAAGGCACCGCGTGTCAGTCCCACGGCTCCTAGCCGGGCGAAGTATGCGCGGCGATGGAAGTTGAAGGCCCCGGGCTCGACGGGCTCGCCGGTCGGCATCAGCGTCGCATAGACCCTCAGGCGTGTCCCGGGCAATGGCAGGTATTCAGGAGGATCGAGAATGGTCAGGCGGACGCGGGCGGGGGTGTCCTCTGGCTCCATTCCGTAGACCACAACATCGTCCAGCAGCAGCCGCGGCTTGCCGGATGCGGAGCGGGAGAGGGCGAGCAGGCGCCCCTCCACGGTCTCGCCGACCGGGAACGCAACGTGCGGTGCCTCGGCACGGTGCGCGGACCAGAGCGCCAGCGAGAACCCGGCAGCCCCGAACAGCGCCAACCAGCAAAGGGCGAAGAGCCCCCACCCAGTCCGCCGCGCCACCCCGCTTGCCAGCAGCGTCAGGGGGAGCAGCGGCAGGACAGCCCACCATACCGAGGGCTCCCGGGGCAGAGCGAAGTAGGCCCAGATCCCCACCCCCATTGCCACTGGGAGCCACAGCACAAACCGCGGTGACTGCAGTGCATAAAGCTGCTCAAAAGCGGGTTTCAGGGCGTGCGATATGGGCACCTTGTCCGACCGGTCCTTTTCGGCCATTAAGGCCGCGCCAGCGGATCACCCCTCCGCGTTCTATATAGCGATGGCACTCGTCTCGCCAAGCGAATTCCCCGAAGGAGGCCCTGATGTCAGAGGTTGTCACCCGCTTTCCGCCCTCACCCACCGGGTTCCTGCACATCGGTGGCGCGCGGACGGCGTTGTTCAACTGGCTCTTCGCCAAGGCAAACGGGGGCAAGTTCCTGCTCAGGATCGAGGACACGGACCGGGCGCGCTCAACCCCCGAAGCCACCGAGGCGATCTTCAAGGGGATGCGCTGGTTGGAGTTGGATTGGGACGGGGACGTGGTCTCGCAGTTCTCCCGGGTGGACAGGCATGCCGAAGTGGCGCGCGAAATGCTGGCCGCCGGCACTGCGTATCGCTGCTACGCGACCAAGGAGGAAATCGATGCCTTCCGCGAGCAGGCGAAGGCTGACAAGCGCCCACCCCTGTTCCTGTCCCCCTGGCGCGACAAGGAAGAGGGCGACTGGCCGCAGGATCGGTTGGACGACTACACGATCCGCCTGAAGGCTCCGCGCGACGGTGAGATCGTGGTCGATGACAAGGTGCAGGGCGCGGTCACCTGGAAAGCCGAGACCATGGATGATCTGATCCTCATCGAACAGATGCTGTTCGAACCGGCTTCTTGCGGGATCATCGGTCGCATCGGCCAACATCAAAACCTCATCGGCATGATGGATGGCTGTCATGCTCCACACGGTGTCGGTCGGATCAGCGACCAAATAGACCGCGTTGTTTTCGCCCTCCAACGCGCTGATCATCGATGAGAGTTCACCGCGTGGCCGCAAGATATCTGGTTTACTGAGCGACCCGAACCGCGCACTGACCGCCTTTAGGTCGAGTATCGCCACCTTGTTTGAATAGGTGCGTTGTTTTTCCGCAAGACGATGGACAAACCCGATCGCATCCACGCCGGGACTGATCGGCATCACGGTTACGATGACCGGTGGCGCTGGTGGCTTGGTCTTTTCCTGCTCACGCCGAAACCGCTCAATGACCGTCTTCGTCATGGCCAACGCAAAGGCGGGCAGTTTGGCAATGGCCGCCTCAACGGTGGACCGGCTTAAGATTGCA
>JBCDID010000222.1:0-6318 GCA_038749355.1 Pseudomonadota bacterium
CATGATGTTTGGCGCTGTCATGGGTTACACCTTTGGCGTGACGCTCGGTTGGCCGATGCCGCTCGCCGCGCTGGCGGCCCTGTTGTGCTGCGCTGTACTGGGCCTGGCCATCGAGCGCTTCATTGTCCGTCCCTTCGTCAACCGTGGCTCGGACCTGTGGCTCATGGCGACCGTGGCCGCGGGCGTCATGCTTGAGAACATCGTGATGTTCACCTTCGGCAAGGAGCCACGATCGCTCCCCTCCGTCTGGGCGGATGAGGCGATCCAGGTCTTCGGTGCGGGCGCCTATCCGCTGCAACTGGTGATCCCGGTGGTAGGCCTTGGCATCGCGCTGATGTTAACGCTGGTCCAAAAGCGCACGAAGCTGGGTAAAGCCATGCTGGCGACCGTCCAGCGCCCCGACGCGGCGCGACTGGTGGGGGTGAACACGAAAACCGTCATCGCGGCGTCTTTCGCCATATCGACCATGTTCGCCGGTATCGCTGGGTTGCTGATAGCGCCGCTCTTCAATGTCAGTGCCACCATGGGCACAATCTTTGGGATCAAGGCCTTCGCAGCCGCCATTCTGGGCGGCATCACGAGCGCCTGGGGCGTGGTGATCGCAGGTGTCCTATACGGCTGCATCGAGGCGCTTACCACGGCGTATCTCGGGTCCAGCTACACCCAGATCGTGTCCTTTTCCATGGTCATTCTGGTGCTCGTGACCGTACCGAACGGCCTGTTCGGGACAGCCGGCCTGAAGAAGGTATGACCATGGCCCGCTCTCTGCGCCCCCAAGTGTCCCGGCTGGCCAAGGATCCGCGCGTGGCCGTTGCTACGATCGTCCTGCTGACGGCGGGATCCAGCCTTCTTGCGACCCAGATCGGCGGCTACTTCGTATTCATCCTCGCGATGATGGCCATCAACCTCTGCGTCGGCGTCGGCCTGAACATCCTGCTGGGTCTCTCCGGCCAGATCTCGTTCGGGCATGTCGGGTTCTTCCTGATCGGAGCCTACGCCGTTGGGATCGCGATGCTCGAGGGATGGAGCTTCTGGCTCGCCCTCCCTGCCGCGACGCTGCTGGGCGCCATCATGGGGGGGCTGCTTGCCTTGCCCGCGCTCCGCGTGTCCGGACCGTATCTGGCGATGATGACCATCGCATTCGCCTTCATAGTCGAACATGGCGCAATCGAATGGCGTGACCTCACCGGCGGGCAGAACGGCCTCATGGGCTTCCCGATGCCGGAGGCATTCGGGCGGATGTTCTTCGAAATGGAGATGGCGATCCTCTCCATTCTATTCGCTGGGCTGTCGCTGGTGCTGTATTACGTGCTGGCGCGAGGATACTGGGGTCTGGCCATGCGCTCGGTGAGCGATAGCGAGGTCGCCGCCCAGTCCATCGGCATAGACCCGCTGCGTGTAAAGACACTGGCTTTCGTCCTTTCGGCGGCGCTTGCCGCATTGGCAGGAGGGTTGTTCACCCCGCTACAAGGCTTCATCAGCCCCGGAAGTTTCCCGTTCTTCCAGTCGATCCTGTTCCTGCTCGCTGTCGTGGTCGGAGGGTCGCGCACGCTCCTCGGCCCTGTCCTTGGGATCCTTGTGACCGTGCTGTTGCCGGAGCTCCTGTCCAGCCTCGCCGAATACCGGTTGCTTTTTTTCGGCGGCCTGATGCTGGGCGTTCTGCTGGCCGCGCCCCGCGGGATGATGGGTCTGCTGCAACAGGCGCTGATCGTCGAGGATCCGCGCACGGCCCGGCCGTCCAGCCTGCCGCTTGGCAAGCTGGTTGGGCAGAAAGGAGAGGGCCGCGCGCTCGAGGTCTCGGGGCTCTCCATCTCCTTCGGCGGCGTTCGTGCCGCCTACGACGTGTCGTTCAAGGCCGAGCCCGGGCGCATAACCTCGATCATTGGGCCGAACGGTGCAGGCAAGACCACAGTCCTGAACATGATCGGAGGGTTCTATGTTCCGGACAGCGGCTCGATCCGCCTGGACAGCGAACTCGCGGGAAAACCGGCCTGGGCTGCCGCGCGTGCAGGTATCGCCCGGACCTACCAGACGACCCAGCTTTTCGAGCACTTGAGTGTCATCGACAATCTCCTTGCGGCGGATGCCGCGGGACATTTGGGCGTGCCCTTTGGCCCGCCGCCATCGGAATCCGCCAAGGCCCGCGCGGAGGGGCTGCTTGCCTTTGTCGGCTACACCGCCCCTCTGGATCGCGAAGCCGGCGCCCTGCCGCATGTCGACCGGCGCCTTGTCGAGATTGCCCGCGCGCTCGCCACCCGCCCTAGGGTGCTGCTGCTGGACGAGCCTGCCGCGGGTCTCAGCCAGTCGGACAAGGAGACGCTGGCAAGCCTCCTCCGGCAGATCGCCGGGACCGGGATTGCCGTGGTACTCGTCGAGCATGACATGGGTCTGGTTATGGGTGTCTCGGACGACATTCTCGTGCTGGACGCTGGTAGCCCGATTGCCCATGGCACGCCTGCCACAGTGCGCAATGACCCCGCGGTTCTGCGTGCTTATCTGGGCGATGACGATTATCCGGGCCGGCCGCGGAGTACCCCCTGGACTGGCGAACGTGTTGCCGTTCTGGGTGCTCACAAGCTGGTTGCCGGGTACGGTGCGGCACCGGTGCTGAAAAAGATCGACATTACCGTCGATCCCGCTGAGACAGTGGCGATCCTCGGGGCAAACGGCGCTGGTAAGTCTACGCTGATGCGCGCGCTGGCTGGTCTTCATAGGCCCGTCGAGGGTTCGGTCTTGCTCGAAGATGCCGAGATCGGCCGGACCGAGGCACACGAGATCGCCGCCCGCGGGCTCGCTCTCGTGCCCGAGGGCCGGCAGGTTTTCCCGGAGCTTTCGGTGCGCGACAACATCCTGCTTGGTGCGTTCACGCGGAAGGACCTGGATGCGGGCCGCGAGGTCGAGGAATTGCTGACCCGCTTCCCACGTTTGCGCGACAGGATCGACACGCCTGCCGGTGTCCTGTCGGGCGGGGAACAGCAGATGCTGGCAGTGGCGCGCGGTTTGATTGCCAAACCCAGCATCCTGTTGCTGGACGAGCCGTCGCTGGGGCTCGCCCCCGCAATGGTCAGGGAGCTCTTCGACGCGCTGGCCGACCTGCGCGACGAGGGCGTCACCATCCTGCTGGTTGACCAGATGGCCACGCTGGCGCTGGCGATCTCGGATCGGGCCTACGTGCTCGAGAATGGTGACGTTATGAAGGCCGGTCCCGCAGCTGACCTGCTGCGGGATGAAGACGTCGAAAAAGCCTATCTGGGCGCGGCGGAGTAGAGGGGAGCCCAAGAAATGGATCTGACACTGCACAAGGTGCGCCTTGCCAGCGGCGCTGATGAGATTGTCGATATCGGTGTCAACGACGGCAAGATAGTCGAGATCCGGCCCGAATTGGGTGAAGGCGACAGGGCTCTCCATCTGGACGGCCGCCTCGTTCTGCCGGGGTTCTGCGAGAGCCACATCCACCTCGACAAGTCCTGCATCCTCGACCGTTGCCGCCAGCGTGGGGGCCTAGCCGAGGCTATCGGCGAGGTTGCCGGTCTGAAGGCGGCTTTTACGGCGGAGGACGTGGCGATGCGTGCCTCGAAAACCCTGCGCAAATGTGTCGTGAACGGCACAACCCGGATGCGGACACATGTCGAGGTTGACCCGACCATCGGAATGCAAGGCTTCGAGGGGGTGCAGGCCGCGGTTGCGGATTGGGCCTGGGCGATCGACGTCGAGCTTTGCGTGTTTCCGCAGGAGGGGCTGCTCAACAATCCCGGCACGGACGCGTTGCTCGTTCAGGGCCTGGAAGCCGGTGCCGGGGCGATCGGGGCCGCACCCTACACCGACAGTGATCCGCACGGCCAGATCGACCGGATCTTCGAGCTTGCGCGCGCGTACGATGTGCCCATCGACATGCATCTCGACTTCGGGCCGACCACGGACGAGATGACAATCGACCATGTCTGCCGCCGCACAGAGGAATACGGCTGGGGCGGGCGCGTCGCTGTGGGCCATGTGACCAGGTTCGCGCAGATGGCCAGGCCGGAGTTCGCGATCCTCTCGAAGCGGCTTGCAAACGCCGGTGTCGCGGTGACCGTACTGCCAGCAACGGACCTTTTCCTGATGCACCGAGAGCACGAAGCCAACCATTCCGTGCCGCGTGGGGTTACGCCCTTGCATCTGATGGCGGAGGAGGGCGTGACCTGCTCGCTCTCCACCAACAATGTACTGAACCCCTTTACCCCGTTCGGGGATTGCTCGCTCGTCCGGATGGCAAATCTCTACGCCAACATCGCCCAGGTCGGTGACCCAGAAACCATGGCCAGTTGCCTCGACATGGTCTCGCACGGGTCCGCGAAGCTGATGAACCTGGACGACTATGGGATCGCAGTCGGGAATGCCGCCGACATGGTGGTGATCGACGCGACCGAACCTGCGATGGCGGTGGCGGAACTGGCCCAGCCCATGTACGGCTTCAAGGGGGGGCGTCCTGTGTTCACCAGGGCCTTGCCTGAACTGCATCTGCCAGGCTGAGGGAGCGCAACATGGATGACACCGCGAATGCATTCATCGAGATCTTCGAGTTGGAAGGTGCGCCCGACGGGCCTCTTGCGGGGCTGACATTTTGCGCCAAGGACATCTACGACGTGGCAGGGCATCAGACCGGCTGTGGCAGCCCGGACTGGGCGGCTTCGCATCCTGTCGCGACAGCGCATGCGCCTCCGGTCGCAGCCCTGTTGAACGCCGGCGCGCGGCTGCTGGGCAAGACCCATACGGACGAGATTGCCTATTCACTGATGGGCGTGAACGCCCATTACGGCACGCCGATCAACGCCGCAGCCCCAGATCGTATTCCGGGCGGCTCGTCTTCGGGATCCGTGGCCGCCGTCGCCGCGGGTCTTGTCGATATCGGGCTTGGCAGCGATACGGGAGGCTCCGTCCGCATGCCCGCCTCCTTTTGCGGTGTCTACGGACTGCGCACGACGCACGGAGCCGTGCCGATCGAGGGTACAATGCCGCTTGCCCCCTCCTTGGATACGGTCGGCTGGTTCGCCCGCTCGTTGGAGCTGATGGACCGCGGGGCCGAGGCTTTTGGCCTTCCACCCTCCGAGGGGGCGCAACCGCGACTTCTATTGCCCGTGGACGCCTGGGCCCTTGCAGAGCCGGAGACCGTTGCGGCGGTCGGACCCGAACTCGCTCGGCTTGAGACGAAGTTTGGGCCCGCAACGCCGGTTATCCTGGCGCCGGGAGGCCTCCACGGCTGGTTCGAGGCTTTCCGCGTCTGTCAGGCCGCCGAAGTCTGGCAGGCGCACAAGGATTGGGTCGAAGCGGTGAAGCCCAACTTTGGGCCGGGGGTGGCGGATCGTTTCGAGATGGCCTCGAAGATCACTGCGGATGCGTGGCAGGCAGCCACCGCGGTACGCGCCGAGGTGCGAACGCGACTGTCGGATCTGCTGGCTGACGGACAGATGATCGTCCTGCCCACAAGCCCCGGCCCTGCGCCGTTGCGGGAGATGGACAACGCCGGTCTGGATGACTTCCGGGTCCGTGCCCTGCATCTGCTCTGTGCTGCCGGGCTGGCGGGCTACCCGCAACTCTCCCTGCCTGCGGGGCAGGTGGACAGCGCCCCCTTGGGCCTCAGTCTTATAGGTGCTGCGGGCTCAGATCGTGCGCTTATCGCGGCAGCAGAGTAAATGTTGCTTTAGAGCACGCACGCTTGTGAATTCTCTGCGTGCGAAAACGCTAAGGCAGTCGAGTGATGAGAACTTAGGCTCGCTTGCTTGAACAGGGATTTTCCGTGACCTGGTCGCCCGGCGTCTATGATCAGCGTCCAGACTGAAAACCTTGTGTTACAGCTTCCGGTTCGACCTTCCGAAGTTAACACTTTTTGGTTTAGCGACCGATCGCAAAAGACCCCCAACTCGGTCTTCCGTCTATATCACGCGCTGGGGCGAATTGAGCGGCTTTGGAATCGGGGGACTCCCCTGGGGTCCGGGATCTGCTTCATCGTTGTGGCTGGTGAAGGAGGCCAATGGCGTACCGTTCGGACGATACCGGATCTTGCCGCCGATCTTGACGGTCCAACGGGTGCTCACGTCTTTCTGGCATGCGTACTTCGGCTGATTGGGTCAGGCCGTCAGCGCAAAGCTTGAAGAGCGGGTCGGCATACTGGAGAGAGAAGCTTTTGGTCGCAGAAAGGCTTGCGCAAGAGAGCCTGAAGTCAGGCATTACAGCGGAGATGTTCGAACGCGCCGTCCAGTTCCTCTGAAATCCCTCGAACATCAGGAGAAATGGCAATTTCAACCTGCGCAGACTGGTGCTGAGAATGGTATCTTCAGA
>JBCDID010000223.1:0-6289 GCA_038749355.1 Pseudomonadota bacterium
GCTGGAAGTCACCTTCGAACACCCGTCCGGCCTCGATCTTGAAGTCGACCAGTTTGATGCCGACCCCGAAGAACAGGCCCGACAGAAAATCGTTCACGCGCAGCGCGAGGCTGATCATGTCGTCGATATCCTGCTGCTGGGCCCAGTTGAAGGCGATAATGTGCTCCTCGGTCACCAGAGGATCGCCAAGTGAGTCCTCCTTCAGGTAGAACTCGATGATCGGGCGAGGCAGTTGCGTGCCCTCGTCGATACCCAGCCGCTTGGACATAGACCCCGCCGCCACATTGCGAACGACGATCTCCAGCGGGATGATCTCGACCGCACGGATCAGCTGCTCGCGCATGTTCAGCCGCTTGATGAAGTGGTTCGGCACGCCGATGCCCGTCAGCGCCGTCATCACATGCTCGGAGATCCGATTGTTCAGCACGCCCTTGCCGTCGATCACATCGTGCTTCTCGGCGTTGAAGGCCGTCGCATCGTCCTTGAAGTACTGCACAAGCGTGCCCGGCTCCGGACCCTCGTAGAGGATCTTTGCCTTGCCTTCATAGACCATCCTGCGGCGTGCCATCATCTGCTCCGATCGGGGCTGGGGAGGGGCACCGTACTGCGCCCTGTTCCCGCGGGATATACTGTGAGGCCTCGCGTTTGCCAAGCGAACGGTCCGGGGGGCGACTATCCTTCCCAGGCGCGCCCCTCTGCCCGGTAGATCAGCTCTGACAGGATCTCGATCAGACCGTAGCAGACCGTGATCGATCCGATGTCTCCATCGTACCAGGCGTTCGGCCGCGGACAGTCGCGAAAGAAGATCTTGAGGTCACGCGGCCAGACATAAAGGCGCTCCATATCCTGCATCATGTGCTCCATGATCCCCGACGCGTTCAGAAGCCGAACCACTGAGCGGCCTGTCGGGGAACGCGTCGGCGCAAAGTCCAGCAGGATGCGGCCGCCAGGCGTGTTGGCGGGATATGCCCCACCGAGCCCGGGGCCGAGATCCCGCGAGACGGTCTTCAGAATGGTCTCCCAGGCGCGATGGCGTTTCTTCTGCTCGGCCCGGCAGCGCTGGCGGGTGCGGTCGGAGATGCCGACCTGACGTGCGAGCCCCTCGAACCGCTTTGGGTTGGAGCCGTAGATGATACAAAACGCGTTGCGGAACCGCTTCAGGTCTCGCGCATGTTCGTTCTGCCAGGACAGCTCCTGTCCTGAGATTTGACGCTCTTCAGCTGCGTAGTACCAGAGGAGCGAAGCATACTTGACCGTGCCCGCCATGAAGTCCTGTTCCTCAGGCGTGGCCCCGGGCCGGTCAACGGCCGCGCTGAGCACAAAGGCAGCGAACCCGTCCGCCACATCCTCCTCAGGACCCGTCGCAGGCACGCGTGTCTCGCCGATCAGCGCGTGACCGAACTCGTGCCAGAAGACACCAAGCGTTGTGCCCAGCAGAACCTGCGCCCGGTAGATACCTTCCTTGTCGGGAAGCTTTGGCTGCCCGGTTGTCTCGTCGCCGACCACACGCTGCCGGTCGTCCCCGGCCTTGCGCGCCAAAGCATCGCCGGCTCCTACCGATATGATCAGCAGGAGAGCTGCGCAAAGCCACCACCGGATGCAAAGCGCGCCCGATCTGGAATACTTTCCTCCCCGCATGAGCGAATCGAACCATGTGACCGCGATTCTGTCCAGCAGCGCACTCTGGCCGCGACCCGCGACAAGGGTCGTCTTGTCACCTTGTTGCAACGGAGGCGAGATACCTACATCCTTAGGCAACACTCGAGAATTGGGAGACTGACATGAGTTCCTTCGACGATCGCGAACGCGCCTTTGAAAGCAAATTCGCCCACGATGCCGAAATGCAGTTCAAGGCCGAAGCGCGCCGCAACCGGCTGCTGGGGGTGTGGGCGGCCGAGAAGATGGGCATGACAGGCGACGAGGTCGAAGCCTATGCCAAGGAGGTCATCGCCGCAGATTTCGAAGAAGCAGGCGACGAAGACGTCTATCGCAAGGTCTCCGGCGATCTGAACGCCAAGGCCGCTGGAGTGTCCGAGGCAGAGATCCGCGAACAGATGGCCACCCTTATGGCCGAGGCAAAAGCGCAGCTATTCTCTGAAACAAGCTAAGCTCTCGCTCATATTTCTGACATATCTCCTTGACGATACTGCGCGCTGATCCCAATAGCCCCTGAAAGGGGAGGAGTGAGTGCTTAACGTCGTTTGGTTCAAGCGTGACCTGCGTGCGTCCGATCATCTGCCACTGACCATGGCAGCGGTCGAGGGCATGGTGATTCCTCTTTACGTCATCGAGCCGAACTATTGGGCGCAGCCGACCACCAGCGCCCGGCAATGGCGTTTCGTTGCGCGCGGCCTTGCGGCGCTCCGCGCGCAGTTGGCCGTTCTTGGCGCACCCCTGGTCGTACGTATGGGTTCGGTCACAGAAGTGCTGGAGGAGTTTCGCCAGACCTCCGCGGAGATGGCGCTCTGGTCGCATGAGGAAACCGGGGATGCGTGGACCTACCGGCGGGATCGCGATGTGGCGGCATGGGCGCGCTCCCAAGGCGTCCCGTGGCACGAGTTCCCCAGCGCGGGTGTCGTACGCCGCCTCAAATCCCGCGACGGATGGGCCGAGCGATGGGACCAGCGGATGGCGGCAGGCCCCCTGCCCCCGCCATCTGGTCTGCTCGCCCATGGTCTCGTCCCGGGCAAGATCGTCTCCGAGCGCATGCTGGATCTCGACGATGAGGACGAATGCGAGGACATCCCCGCGGGGCCCACTCCGGCCCGACGGCTGTTGGACAGCTTCCTCGCCACAAGGGGGGAAAAGTATCGAACAGAGATGTCATCCCCGCTGACCGCCTATGACGCATGTTCGCGTCTGTCGCCGCATCTGGCTCTTGGAACCATCTCGACACGGGAGGCATTCCACGCGGCACGCGAGGCGCGCGGCAGCCACTCACCCGGCGACTTCCGCAAATCCATCGACAGCTTCACCTCGCGCCTGCACTGGCGCTGCCACTTCATGCAGAAGCTTGAGGACGAACCGGAGATCGAGGCCCGATGCATGCACCGCGGCTATGAGGGTCTGCGCGAGAGCGATTACAACGAAGAACACCTGCAGGCGTGGCTCGAAGGCCGCACCGGCATGCCCATGGTCGACGCCTGCATGCGCGCGCTAATCGCGACCGGTTGGTTGAACTTCCGGATGCGGGCGATGCTGGTGTCAGTGGCCGCCTATCACCTTTGGCTGGACTGGCGGGCGTTCGGGCCGGGACTGGCGCGGCTGTTCACCGACTACGAGCCCGGCATCCACTGGAGTCAGTGCCAGATGCAGTCGGGCGTCACCGGCATCAACACACTACGGGTCTACAACCCGGTCAAGCAGGGCTTGGAACACGATCCGGACGGGGCGTTCATTCGCCAATGGGTGCCGGAGCTGGCGAATGTGCCTGCCCCGCTGATCCATGAACCCTGGAAGCTGACTGCATTGGAGCAGCAGGAGGCGGGCTGCGAGATCGGGAAGGACTACCCCGTGCCCATCGTCGATCCGTTGAAATCGGCGAAGGTGGCGAAGGAACGGGTCTATGCCGTGCGCAAGGGACCCGCTTTCGAGCAGGACAAGGACCGGGTGATCGAGAAGCACGCCTCTCGCAGGCGCCCGCAGGAGGAGCATCCGCCCGAAGATGATGGGCAGATGGATTTGGGGCTGTAGCTTGCCCTGCGGGCTTCGGTGCATCAACGGCGGCAAGCCGCCGAAGGATGGACCCTACGCGCAACATCGGCGACCATGCGCCGCGTAGGGTGCCATCCAAAGTGCCGCTTGCGGCACGTGATACACCCTTGACCCGGCGAAGGCCGGGCTAACTCCCGACAATGCCCAAGATGCGCCGGAAATCCGATCTCCCCCAGAAGACCTGCGCCGCATGCGGTCGCCCATTCGTATGGCGACGGAAGTGGGCTGCTGTCTGGGACGAGGTTCGCTACTGTTCCGACCGCTGCCGCCGCGAGGCCAAGGCTCGGAAGGCGTAAGCGCGTGATCCGCAAACTTCTGATCATCCTCGGCGACCAGCTGGATGCGGATGCCGCGTTGTTCGACGGCATGGACCCTGCCCGTGACGCCGTCGTCATGACCGAAGCGCGGGAGGAGGCGGGCTATCTCCGCCAGCACAAAAAGCGCCTTGTCCTGTTCTTCTCTGCCATGCGGCACTTCCGTGATGCGCTTCGTGCAGCGGGTTGGACCGTGCACTACCACACGCTCGACGGAGAGCACCCTGCGGAGACGCTTTCGGACGGTTCCGCCCGCTATGCAGCAGAGGCACGCCACGTCACGCGGCCGGGTGATCACAGGGTGCTGACAGCGCTCAAAAACCGCTTTCCGGATTTGCACGTCCACGACGACCGGCATTTCCTGAGCCAGCCGGAGGAGTTTGCCGCCTGGAAGTCTTCCCGCAAGCGGGTCATCCTCGAGGATTTCTATCGCTGGCAACGCCGCGAGACCGGCTGGTTGATGGATGATGACAAGCCCCATGGCGGGCAGTGGAACTTCGACCATGACAATCGCAAGAGCTTTGGCCGCGAGGGGCCCGGTTTCACGCCCGGACGGCCACATTCGGAACCGGACGAGATCACGCGCGACGTCATGGCCATGGTCGAGCGCGAGTTTCCGAACGCGCCCGGCAGCACGCAGGGGTTTGCCGAACCGGTGACGCGGGCGCAGGCGCTCGACCACCTCGACCAGTTCATCCGCGAGCGGCTGATCCATTTCGGCGACTATCAGGATGCCATGGCGACAGGGCACCTAACGCTCTGGCATTCCCGATTGTCAGCAGCCATGAATCTGAAGCTGCTCGATCCGCGCGAGGTGATCGACCGGGCGGTCGCAGCCCTCTCGGATGGCGCGCCTCTCAATGCAGTCGAAGGTTTCGTCCGGCAGATCCTCGGCTGGCGGGAGTTCGTCCGAAACGTCTACTGGACCGAGATGCCGGGGTATGCGGACATGAACCATCTGGACGCGCATGCGGATCTTCCCGGGTTCTTCTGGAACGGTGAGACCGAGATGGCCTGCCTCGCCGACGGGCTGGGGCAACTCGTCAAGACCGGATACGCCCACCACATCCAGCGGCTGATGGTGATGGGGCTCTTCGGGCTCTTGTGGCGGGCGCATCCCTACCGGATGCACGAGTGGCATATGGAGATGTATCTGGACGCCGTGGACTGGGTCAGCCTGCCGAATGTGCTGGGGATGAGCCAGCATGGCGATGGCGGGATCGTGGGCACGAAACCGTACACGGCGTCGGGTGCATACATAGATCGGATGTCGGACTACTGCAGGGGTTGCCGCTACGATCCGAAGGCCTCGACAGGGGACAAGGCCTGCCCGTTCACAGCTCTCTATTGGGATTTCCTGGCCCATCACGGCGACACTTTTCGTGGCAACCAGCGGATGAAGATGCAGATGCGAAATCTGGATCGTAAGACGGCCGATGACGTTCGCGAGATCCGAAACAGTGCGGATCGGATTCGGGCAAGTCTCGGCTGATGCTGCGTCAGTCGGTGATTCGCCTTAAGTCCAGTCACAGATGTGATGAGTGCTTTCACACGCATGACGCGTAGTTTTGTTGCGCGGGACTCCCTCCTGACACAGAAAATTTCGCGGTGCAGCAAGCTCCGACCCCGATACGCGCCATAAACCGGGACAGAGCCCCGGGTCAGTTCTTGACGGAATGTGAACAGGTTGTTCAAGGTGCGTGATGGGGAGTGACCCCATCACATCAATCCCGGGCGTAAAGAGCCCGCCCCAGGATCGGGGATGAGGAAAGAGGTTAACAATGAAATCTTCCGTTTTCTTCGGCACGCTGGCAGCTGCGGGCCTTGCCGCTGGCATGGCGAGCGCCGCGACGCTGGATGACGTCAAGGCAGCCGGTGAACTGAAGTGCGGCGTGTCGACCGGGCTGGTCGGCTTCGCGGCACCTGACGCCAATGGCGAATGGGCCGGCTTCGACGTCACCGTCTGCCGTGCCGTTGCTGCTGCAGTTCTCGGCGATGGCTCCAAGGTCAAGTTCGTGCCGACCACAGGTAAGACGCGCTTCACAGCGTTGGCTTCCGGCGAGGTTGACATGCTGGCTCGGAACACCACCTGGACCTTCAGCCGCGATGTCGACCTCGGCTTCGAGTTCGTCGGCGTGAACTACTATGACGGTCAGGGCTTCATGGTTCCGGCGTCCCTCGGCGTGAAATCCGCCAAGGAACTGAACGGCGCCACCGTCTGCATCCAGACCGGCACCACCACCGAGCTCAACCTGGCCGAC